>JAGQZO010000082.1 GCA_020435515.1 Winogradskyella sp.
GCCATTTTGAGTGTTTCATATTTATCTGCCCAAGAAGCAATCTCTTCTTGTTGCTCTAGAAGCTTTTGCTCTTGCTCTTCAAGTTGTTGAGATAATCTTGCATTTGTTTGCTTTAAGACTTCTTGCTTATGTAAAATCTTGCTAATCTTATTCTCTAAAGCATCAACAATTCCTTCTATTTTACTCATTTAAGTAATTCAATACTGTTGAAACAAATTTAACATACCTATTTAAAAAACACAATTCTTTTACAATTATTTTTATTTGACATAACATCTTAAAAATTAAACCGTTCAGAAAAATAATACAAACTTCTCGTTTGCAATTCTTATTCAATTTGATATTTTAGCTGTAATAGTTACTCTGTATGAAAAAATTTTTGCTTTTATTTTTTGTGACAAGTTCATTGTACTCTCAATCAGAATATCCTCAAGACTATTTTAGAAATCCACTAGATATTACTTTAGTACTATCAGGTACTTTTGCAGAATTGAGATCAGCACATTTTCATTCTGGACTAGATATAAAAACACAACAAAAAGTAGGCTTAAAAGTTTATGCGGCTGCCGAAGGATATGTTAGTAGAATAAAAATTTCGCACTACGGTTATGGCAAAGCACTATATATTACGCATCCTAATGGATATACGACTGTTTATGCTCATCTTCAAAAATTTTCTGACCGCCTGGAAAAGTATATTAAGGAATGCCAATATGAAAAAGAAAGCTACGAAGTTGAGGTTTTTCCTAGTAACAAAGAGTTATTAATTGCGCCAGATGAAGTTGTTGCCTATTCTGGCAACACTGGTGGTTCGGGTGGTCCACATCTACATTTTGAAATTAGAGATAATCAAGAACGTCCAATAAACCCTATGCTTTTTGGAATAGATATTAAAGATTCTACCCGTCCATTCGTTTCAGCTGTTTATGCCTATCCTAAAGATGAAAATGCGGTTATTAATGGAAAAAATGAACGAGTGCCTCTTCGTTTAATTCCACAACAAAGTGGTGATTACGAAGTTGAGAAAATTACAGCTTATGGTAATATCGGATTTGGAATCACTTCTTACGACAAGCAAGACTTAGCTCCTAATAATAATGGAGTTAGTAACATTCAAACTTTTTTCAATGGTAATAAGAGTCTCGAAATAGATTTTAAACGCTTTAGTTTTGATGAAACTAAACACATTAAACGCTTAATTGATTACGAATACCTTAAAACCAAGAATTCAAGAATTCAAAAATTATTTATAGAAGAGAACAATCCTTTGAGCCTTTACAAAGATGCATACGACAATGGTTATATTACTGTTGAAGACAGTACTTCTTCAGTATTTAAAGCCAGAATAAGGGATTTTAAGGGCAATGAAACTTGGGTTAACATTCCTATTGAGGGTAAATATGAATCTTTTGAAACATCAGAAGATGTGTTTTCCAATAAAACAAAAATTTATGCAGACCAATCAACAGAGCTAAAATCTGGTTTGGTTACTGTTAACTTCTATAAAAATACAGTTTATGAAGATGTAGATATAGATTTTAGCGTAAGTTCTGACACACTTAATCTTCATGAAGACAACATTCCATTGCAAAAGAATTTTTACATCAATTACGATTTAAGCAATTATAAACCTGAAGATCTCGACAAAATGTTTATAGCCAAATTATATGGTTATTATAAAAAGCCAAGTTATGTAAGCACCACACGAAAAGGTAATATCCTAAGTGCCGGAAATAACTCATTTGGCACATACACTTTAGCTATGGACACTGTAGCGCCAACCATTACACCTGTAAATTTCAAGGATAAAAAATGGTTAAGTAAGTACCGTTATCTAAAAGTAAAGATAGACGATGATTTGTCTGGGATAAGCAAGTACAGGGCAACCGTAAATGGCAAATGGATTTTAATGGAGTACGATTATAAAACACATATGTTGGTACACGATTTTAATGATAATATCGTTAAAGACACTAAGAATGATTTAAAGATAATTGTTACCGATAATGTTGGAAATAGTTCTACATTTGAAGCAACTTTTTTTAGAAAATAAAATTATACTCATTGAAACGTTTCCTTTTTACACTCTTCTTTTGCCTACTGTTTAGTGCACTTTCTTTTTCACAATCTGCAATTATAAGAGGTGTTATTTTAGACGAGGCCAATCTTCCTATTGAAAATGTTAATATTAAAGCTTCTACTGGTGAAGGTACAGCTACAAATACTAATGGGTTTTACGAGCTTAGAATACCTTCTGATGTTGAAGTGACAATTGAATTTACTCATCTTGGCCATAAACGTGTTACACAGAAGTTTAATCTAAAAAATGGTCAGGAGTTGGAATATAACCCTGTCATGAAAGTTGAAGCCGAACAATTTGCAGAAGTAGTCATTACAACCAACACAAGACAAAATGAAGATGGAGTTGTCACTATATCACCTAGAACACTAAGAACTATAAAAGGTGCACAGCCTGGTATAGAAAATATACTTAAAACACTTCCTGGCGTCAATATATCGAATGAGTTAAGCACACAATATTCGGTAAGAGGTGGGAACTTTGACGAAAACCTCGTTTACGTTAACGAAATTGAAGTGTATAGACCATTCTTAATTCGTTCTGGTAATCAGGAAGGGCTCAGTTTTGTAAATACAGATTTAGTTTCAAATGTCGATTTTTCTGCTGGTGGTTTTCAGTCCAAATATGGTGATAAGTTATCGTCTGTATTAGACATCACCTATCGTAATCCCGTGGATTTTGGGATTCGTGCTGATTTAAGCTTGCTAGGTGGAAGCGTTGCTGCAGAGACTGTGTCAAAGAATGGTAAATTCTCAGGTATTGCTGGTGTTCGTTATAGAGATAACAGTTTAATCCTTAATAATCTTGAAACCGAGGGTAATGTAGAACCTGTCTTTGCTGATGCACAAACCTACTTAACCTATCGTTTTTCTGATAAGTTTCATTTAAATTTTCTTGGAAACATATCGCTTAACAGATATAACTTTCAACCAGAAAACAGACAAACTAACTTCGGAACGTTACAAGAACCTGTAGCTTTATTAGTTTTTTATGATGGCAATGAAGAAGATGAATATCAGACCTATTTTGGTGCTTTAAAGGCCAACTACTTTGTAAACGAAGATTTAACACTCAAATTTATAGGTTCAGCTTATCATACGTTAGAGCAAGAATATTTTGACATTTTTGCACAATACCGCTTAGGTGAAGTAAACACAAACATAGGTGATGAAAATTTAGGTGAAGTAGAGTTTAGTGAAGGTATTGGGTCTCAATTAACGCATGCTCGTAATGATTTAGATGCTTTTATAGTTAATGCAGAACACAGAGGAGATTACAAGATAGATGAAGAATCTACAGTTGAATGGTCTGTAAAATACACACATGAAGACATTAGAGATCGTTTGGTAGAATATGAAATTATAGACTCAGCTGGTTTTTCTATCCGTCCACCAAACTTTAGTATTCCTAACCTTCAACCTTACGAACCGTTTGAAGGACCTTTGACTGCTTTTGAAAACATAAGAGCCCTTAACAGAGTTCAGATAGACCGTATGCAGGCTTTTGCACAATATAGCAAACGTACTGAATGGGGAAACAATGAAGTATTTTATAATGCTGGTTTGCGACTGCACAATTGGACTGTAAGTGGCGAAAACTTAGAAAGTAATACGCAAACTGTTTTTAGCCCAAGAGCTCAATTTGCTATAAAGCCAGATTGGGAAAAAGACATGCTTTTTAGAGTTGCTGGTGGTTTATACTACCAACCTCCGTTTTATAGAGAGCTAAGAGATTCTTCAGGTGTTGTACAGCCTAATGTAAAAGCTCAAAAGTCATTTCATTTGGTTTTGGGCAATGAGTATAGTTTTAAAATTTGGGACAGACCTTTCAAGCTGGTTACAGAAGCCTATTATAAAGGTTTGTCGGATGTAAATACCTATACTGTAGAAAACGTAAGGATTAGATATAGAGCTGACAATAATGCCAAGGCTTATGCCTATGGATTGGACATGCGCTTAAATGGAGAGTTTGTACCTGGAACAGAATCTTGGTTTAGTTTTGGTTATCTAAAGACAGAAGAAAATATAGACAATCGTGGTTACATAGCCAGACCAACAGATCAACGCTTAAAATTTGGTGCATTGTTTCAAGATTATGTACCAAATATGCCAGATTTAAAAATGTATCTTAACCTAGTTTATAATACGGGAGTTCCTGGTGGTTCGCCAAGTTACGCAGACCCATATGATTTTCAAATTAGACTTAGAGATTACAGACGTGCCGATTTAGGAATTTCATTAGAGTTAGTCAACCCAACAAAAACTTATAATGCACATTGGAAAAAGAAATTTAGAGAACTCTCTATTGGCTTTGAGATTTATAACATGTTTAATAACCAAAACTCAATTACCAATACTTGGGTTAGAGATGTATATACAAAGCGTCAGTTTGCTATACCTAACTATTTGACACCTCGAGTTTTTAACCTGAGATTATCGGCTAGATTTTAGATTCTAAAACATGAAATATTTATTAATAATACTTCTCTCTGCTTTTCTTTTTTCCTGCTCTGCTAGTGACGATGACAATAATTCTGAAAACAACTGTAATTTAATTAGTTTTGAACCTGCTCAACTTTATTACGAATTTTTTCCAAGGCAGGATTTAGGTTTTAGAGTTAATGGTTTTGATGAAAATTTTGAAGGCATTCAAATTGAATATGCTGAAGATGATAGAATAACGAGAATAATTGGTGGTCCTACAGCCGTACCTGCTGGTGTCAATTTAACTGACTTCATAATGACAGATTTAATTCAATATGAAGTCAATTACTCAGGGAATAATATTGATATCACAACAATATTTGATTTTGATCAAACAGAGACCATCACAAACTATTACACTATTACAAACTCCAGAATTTTGGAACGTAGTGTTATTCGCCCTCGAGGTATCGCAAATGAACGAATTGACTTTACTTATGAATACATTGGGAATAAAGTTTTTGAATACGAAAATGAAGAACTATTTAGAACCTTTTATTTTGAGAATAATAATCTCATTAAAGTAGAGGAACTTATATATTTTAATCCCGATAACATCTTCGAAGATTCTGATATGCTCTATGGAAAATATGAAATTATTTTTTCTGAGTTTGATAATCTACCTAACTTACTAAAAGGGGAATTTTTTATTGATGGTGCTTTTTTTAAATCATTTTCTGATAATAATTACCACCGAGTAGAGGATAAATATTATTTATATAATCAACAAACTGAAGAATTTGAGTGGAATAATAATACCAATTGGAGATCATATAACTTTGGTGTAAATGATGATGACTCATCTGGATTATTTACCACTGATTGTTTAATAGAAAACTAGTTTATAATAAAAATACTAAACTTTTAGTGAAACTGCTTAAATCCTCGTTGTAATACACTCTTACATTCCTTAAAATTTTTAAATTTGTAACTGTCTAATTCACTTTAGGTTACCCTACTAAGCTATAGTTGTAAATTTATTAAGCATGAAAAATACCCTCATCGCATGCCTATTACTATGTTTTAGTGCGGTTACCGCACAATCAGATTTATTTGTAAGTAATGGAAGTTACATCTTTGTAGATGGTACAGGATTTTCTAGTGGTCCAAATGTTGCTCCGCTTTTTGTTACTGATGATGTAAATCTTGAGACCAATTCACATATCTATTTACGAAACGATGCTCAGTTACTTCAAGGGAATGATGTTGGTAATTCTGGAACTGGTGAATTGAGTGTTTATCAAAACGGAACCGTAAATCAATGGTCTTATAACTATTGGTGTTCACCTGTTGGTGGAATATTAACCAACAGTTCAATTAATAATAACTTTAGAGTTAACCAACTTGATGACCCTCTCTTAGGAACTGCGGATTTAATAGATAGTAACGACAGTGCATTTACCGCTGCATTTAACGGTACTGCTAATCCTTTATTAGTATCTACGCGATGGCTATGGATGTTTGTGAGTTCTAATCAATATAGCCAATGGATTCCAGCTGCTAGTCCTGGTAATGCAAATATAGATATAGCTCCTGGTTTAGGCTTTACTATGAAAGGATCAGGTACAGGTTTAACTGGTAATACAGATTATGACTTTAGAGGAAAACCTAACAACGGAACTATAGGTAGCCCAGTAGCTGCTGGTCAGTTTACTTTGGTTGGCAATCCTTATCCAAGTGCTATAGATTCAGCAGCTTTTATCCATGACAGTGAGAATGTCAATGCAATAGAAGCTACACTATATTATTGGGAACAAGACGGATCAGTTGCTTCACACGTATTACAAGACTATGTAGGGGGCTATTATGAGTTTACAATAAATGCAGCTGGAACGGTGATTACTGATGTTCCCGCCGTATTTATGACTTATGATGAACAAGACAACCAATTTCCTTTACCAATACCTACTAATGGCATTAAAACTGCTGGAAGGTATATACCTATAGGGCAAGGTTTTATGGTTGAAGGTATTACTGGTTCAACCGGAACTGTTAGAGCAAAGAATTCGCATCGTGTTTTTGAAAAAGAAGGAACCGATAGTTATTTCTTTAGAACAAGCAATTCTGGTTTAAATTATCAAGATAGTGGACTTTCATTAGTGCCAGATGATTATAAGCGCTTTAGAATAAACATAGATTTCACTGTTGGCGAAAATCAATATACAAGACAAGTAGTGCTCAATTTTCATGACTCTGCTACTCCAGGACATGATAGAGGTTTAGAACCAAAACGCGCAGATAGTTATGATACTGATGCTTACTTTCTTCTTGACGGAAAACAATTCTCAGGGCAGGCTTATGCATTTGATGAAACACTTACAATCCCTTTAATTGTTGATATAGAAGAGCAACAGCCATTACGTTTTAGAATCTTTGATATTCAAAATTTTGATGAAACTCAAGGTATTTACATACACGATATTCAAGACAATCTTTATGTTGACTTGAGAACTCAAGACTACGACTTAAACATAGGGCCAGGAAACTATACAGATCGTTTTGAAATTGTATTTATACCTGGTCAGGCTCTTAGCATAGATGATTTTGATATTAGTGATTTAACGATTCGTCAGGATAACGACATTCATCAATTGTCTGTCATTAATCCAAATGGATTAGATGTGAAGACCATAGAGGTTTTTGATGTAGCTGGCAAACGTATGCTAAATCAATTATACAATTCTGTATCTAACCGATATCAGTTATCTACTGTAGATTTAAGTGATGGTGTATATATTGTCAATGTTACTTCAAATGCCAATACTGTAAAATCTGAAAAAATAATTGTTAAGCATTAACAATATCTTTTAGGACATTTATGGTATAATCGATTTCTTCTTTTGTTGTAAAAGCACTAAAGGAAAAACGCACTGAAGGAAATTTTAATTTTTCTTCATCTAAAATTTCTGCAAGTACATGAGATTGCTGATTGCTACCGCTTTGGCATGCACTCCCTTTTGAACATGCAATACCTTTAAGGTCTAGTTGAAATTGAAGCATAGGAGCTTTTGATGGTTCCAGAGGCAGACAAACATTCACTAATGTGTATGTACTCTTTGTATTGTCTTCGCATCCACCATTAAAACTTACATTTGGCACAGTTGCTTTTAACTGATTTATAAAATATAATTTAATGGAAGTGATTTGTTCTCTTTCAGCATCAAGATTGCCATAGGCTATTTTTAAAGCTTCGTCCATACCAACAATATTATGTATAGACTCTGTACCTGCCCTATGACCTCTCTCCTGCTCACCTCCAAAAATTAAAGGTTTTAATCCAGATTCTTTTCTAACAAAACAGAAGCCAACACCTTTTGGACCATGAAACTTATGAGCACTAGCAGCAAAAAAGTCAATTGGTATTTCTTTTAAATCTAATTTAAAATGACCAACAGATTGCACACAATCTGAATGGAACAGAGCCTTTTTTTCTTTACATAGCCTAGTCACATGTTCAATATCAAGAATATTACCTATTTCATTATTCACATGCATTAGGCTTACAATTGCTTTTTTAGAATTTTTCAATAAGCTTTCTAGATGCGTGTAATCTACCATTCCACATGCATCAAGGTTCACAAAACTCAACTTAATATTATACTCTTTTTGCAATTGTTCTGCTGTATGCAAAACTGCATGATGTTCTATTTTAGATGTAATAATCTCAGTTACACCTAAATCTCTAACAGCACTTCGCAATGCTAGATTATCGGCCTCTGTACCGCCAGAGGTAAAAACAATTTCAGAAGCCGACACATTAAAATAACCAGCTATGTTCTTACGGCACTGTTCTAGGAGTGCTTTAGCCGAACGCCCAAAACTATGCGTTGAAGAAGCATTGCCATAGGTGTTGGCAAGAACTTCTGTCATACGATTTATCACTTTAGGTCGCAAGGCTGTTGTAGCCGCATTATCTAAATATACTTGCTTCATGCTGCAAAAATATCGTAAATAAAATTATTTAGATAATGCAACGTTATAATTTTACAAATCCCTTATTTTTGTTCTAAATGTAAGCTTATGATGCGTCCGTTTTATATAATTTTTGCCCTTCTACTTTTAACAGCTTGTGATGATGGTGACATTATTACTGTAGACTTAGAATTTGATAAAGAATTAGATCTATGCACCAACAATACCGAGTCTTTTCTTATTTACGATACAAGACAAGATCCTAATGAATCTTTATCATTAATTATACCTAGAGGCATTAATCAAGAGTATCCTTTTACAGAAGCTACACCTATTGGGAGCCCTCAACCTTTTCCAATTAATATGTCAACAACACGATTCATTTATAGAACATACAATAGAACTATAGGCTCTAATGAATTGTGTGACCCAGTTCCTCCTGCTGATTTAACCATTGTTAATGATTATGAAGCTCCTTCTGGAACTGCCTTTGCTACTGTAACTATTGAAGATGATGATAACGATGGTATTCCCTCAGATTTAGAAGGCAGAGGTGAAATGGATGAAAATGGTGATTTTCCTAATGCCCAAGATTGGGATGGTGATGGTACACCCGATTATTTAGACCAAGATGATGATAACGACAATGTACCTACAATAAATGAAATAGATAATGATGATTTGGATGGTGATGATGACCCTACTACAAATCCTCTAGATACAGATGGTGATGGTGATCCTGACTATTTAGATCTGGATGACGATGGTGATGGTGTAAATACTATTTTAGAAGATGAAGACCAAGACAAAAATCCTCGTAACGACCTTAATGTTAATGCTGATGGCATTACTGTACCTCATTATTTAAACACACTAGAAGTGACTGATCATGGTAATCCTGGGTTGACAGATAATAATACCTATACAAGAACTGTTACAGTCAATTTTTTAATTGACAACTTTAATCTTGACATTTTATCTGCTGATGAAATAGATTTTGGTACGCTAACATACTCCTTTAATCTACCGGATTAAGACTAAGGTTCTACATTCTGAAAAATCCTAACTTCAGTAGCACCTATGCCATAGGTTTTATAATCAGCATCGTAAAATTGAACATTATTATAACGACCTAAAAGTGTTTCGAGCTCTTGTCTTAGAACCCCTTCTCCTACTCCGTGGATAAAGACCATTTTAGGAATGCGCTTTCGGATGGCAAACTCTAGTTGTTGCTTTGCAGTTTCTAACTGTAGATTTATCATGTCAAAATTAGTCATGCCTTTTGTAGAATCTGTAAGCTGATGTATATGTAAATCAACTTCAAATTTAGGAATATGGCGTTCTTTTGGTTTTACAGCCTGAATAATTTTCCGTTTAGAAAGTTCCTTTTCTTTTTTTACACTTTCTATGTCTGTATCATATATTGCATTGTCCAAGGCTTTGCTTGAAGACACTAGCATTAGTTCATTCTCTTCAAACTGAAACTCAAAACCATTGGCATCTTCAACAATAATGGTAGTTCCAGAGACACGTTTAACGGTTCCTTTTATAGCATCATCAATAGTCTCAACAATATCACCTCGTTTCATCTTCATCAATTGGTTCAGATTTTACAAAAGATTCTTCTTCTTTATTTTCATACTTACTCGGAATATTTCTAGATGTTCTGTAGATTCCAAACATTAATAATACAATACCTCCTATCAATAGATACAAATTCTGTTTTTCACCTGCTTGTGCATAAATTGCTACAATACCACCAACAACCACACAAATAAGATTAATAAGTCTTGAAATATTCATTTTACATCAAAAAGTTGTATGCAAAAATAAGGATAAGGCGATTATTTTAAGTAAATGTAAATTATTAAATTAGCTTCATGTTTATTCTTTTGAAAGGTTTAGAAGATTATATGCTGCCATGTCTCAACAAAAAGCTATTTGGTTTTGAGTGTATGGGCTGCGGATTGCAACGTTCTGCTGTACTTTTACTTAGAGGGCAAGTTGTAGAGTCTTTTTTAATGTATCCTGGTTTATACACACTAATAATTCTTTTTGGCTTTATTGCAATTAATACATTTAAGAACTTTAAAAATGGAACTAAAATAATTGCTATATTGGCAATGCTTAATATAGTTGTTATAGTTAGCAGCTATTTATTAAAACTCTATCTCAAATAAATTTAATTATGGAACAACAAAAATTACCAAATGCAACTGCATCTATAGTTATAGGTAGTATCTCATTTATTTGCTGCTGCTTTAGTATGGGTATTGGAGGTATCTTACTTTCTGGTATTGCATATTTCTTAGCAATTAAAGATGAAAAATTGTATGCTCAAGAACCAGAAGCGTACAGCAACTTTAGTCAAGTAAAAACTGCTAAAATTATAGCAATTATAGGACTAGTAATAGGTATAATTACTTTATTATGGTCAATTTACTACATTTATTCTTTAGGCGGATGGGAAGCTTACATGGAACAAACCAAAGATGCCTGGAGGCAAATGGGTATTGAAGTTGAATAAAAGTAAACCAACATAAAAAAAGCGATTCAATTAGAATCGCTTTTTTTTATGAATGAAAATTGATTTTATTCAAACTCTTTTAAAGTCTTAGTAATTATAGATACACAGTCTAATAATTGATTTTCGGTCATAACTAAAGGAGGTGCAAATCGTATAATATTACCATGTGTTGGCTTTGCCAATAACCCATTATCTCTAAGCTTTAAACAAATATTCCAAGCGGTATCACTGTCTTCATCATCATTAATAACAATTGCATTTAGTAAGCCTTTACCTCTAACAGAACTTACAATAGCACTGTCTTTTATGTATTTGTTCATTTCTGCTCTAAAAATCTTACCTAAGTAATCAGCGTTTTCAGCCAAATCTTCCTCTTTTACTACTTCTAGAGCGGCTATTGCTACAGCGGCAGCAATTGGATTGCCACCAAAGGTGCTTCCATGATTTCCTGGCTGAATTACATTCATAATCTCATTACTTGCCATTACGGCAGATACAGGATATAGGCCACCACTAAGGGCTTTTCCTAAAACCAAAATATCTGGTTTTACATCTGGTGTACCAGAACAATCTTTCTTTTCGCAAGTGCAATTTCCACAAGTTGCTAATAACCTGCCTGT
The DNA here is from genome assembly GCA_020435515.1 of Winogradskyella sp. GTDB lineage: Bacteria > Bacteroidota > Bacteroidia > Flavobacteriales > Flavobacteriaceae > Winogradskyella. The sequence continues at coordinate 11,623 of JAGQZO010000082.1, forward strand.
ACGAGCAATGCCTGTCTGTACTTCATCAGCAATGAACAGTACATTATATTTTTCGCAAAGGGCTTTCGCTTGTTTTAAATAGTTTTCACTTGGTACGTACACACCTGCTTCACCTTGTATGGGTTCGACTAAGAAACCCGCTACATTAGGATTAGAACTCAAAACTTGTTCAAGCTCTTCTAGGTTATCGTATTCAATTTTTATAAATCCATCTGTATAGGGCCCAAAGTTTTTACGCGCTACAGGATCGTTAGAAAATGATATAATTGTCGTTGTTCTTCCGTGAAAATTGTTTTTACAAACAACAATTTCTGCTTTGTTTAAGTCAATTCCTTTAACTTCATAAGCCCATTTTCTACATAGTTTTAAAGCAGTTTCTACAGCTTCTGCACCAGAGTTCATTGGTAGCATTTTGTCAAACTTAAAATACTCTGTTGCATACTTTTCATATCTACCAAGCATATCGTTATAAAACGCACGAGATGTTAAGGTTAAACGTTGTGCTTGCTCTGTCATAGCATTCACAATTTTTGGATGGCAGTGTCCTTGGTTTAATGAGGAATAAGCCGATAAAAAATCATAATACTTTTTACCTTCTACATCCCAAACAAAAACACCTTCACCTTTACTTAATACTACTGGTAAGGGATGATAATTCTGTGCACCATATTTATTTTCTAGTGCCATCGCTTCTTGCGACGAAATGTGGTCTAAAACAGCCATTTTAATAAATTTTTAATATTGAAAAAATAACCATTCCTGCTCTACCTTTATTCTTTCAAAGACTTTGCGCATCCATTATTGAAGTTATGGTGAAACCTTGAAAAAGCAGCGTGGGAGAGAAATCATCCCTAGAGGCATGCAAATTAATAAATATTTATGGAATTTCTAACTTAAAGATGAAATCAAATTCTTTGAAGCTATTATTAAAATGCAACTATATTTGCAGACTAATTTAGTATTGATGCCAAGACGAGAACGAAACAAATTTGTTAATCGCGCAGAAATTATTGAAATCTTAATTGAAGATTATGCGTTTGGTGGTAAAGGTATTGGCCGCATTAGAAATGATCATGGTGAGTTTGTGGTTTTTGTACCCAATACATTGCCTGGACAATTAGTAAAAGCTCAAGTTACAAAAACGAGCAAAAAATATGCGGAATGTAAACTACTCCATGTTTTAAAACTTTCGAAAGACGAAGTAGATATGCCATATCAAGATATCCCTGGCGCACCATATATTCAGCTTCCTATAGATAAACAACATCAATACAAAAAGCAAAGCACTTTAGAACTTTTTAAACGCATTGGTAAAGTAAAGGATATCGAAACCAAATTTGATGAGTTTGTTGGCTCTCCAAATACATTCCACTACCGCAATAAAATGGAATATGGTTTTTCTGCTATTGGTTTTGATCGCAAAGCCAATACTGATGTAGACGAGTTTACTTTAGGCTTTAAACGTAGAGGGCTTTGGTGGTGTGGTGATAACCTAAATAGCGATTCTGGTCTATTTGATGTTGAAGTAGAAAACCATCTTAAAGACATTAGAACGTATTGTAAAAAGACTGGTTTAGCACCTTGGCACGGGCCAAAAAAGGAAGGCTTCTTTCGGTATTTTGTAGTTAGAAAATCCTATAAAACCAATAAACTACTATTTAATCTTGTAACAACTTCTCACGATTTAGATCAGTTTGATTTAGATGCTTTTGCTAACTATTTAGTTGAATTATTTGGCGATAGAATTGCTGGTTTACTTCATACCATTAATGACGAAGTTGGAGATAGAACCATTGCTACAACAGGAAGTGTTAACCTCGTTTATGGCGAAGACAAAATTGTTGAAGAGTTATTAGGACTAAACTTTGAAATTAGCATGAAAAGCTTTTTTCAAACCAATCCAAAATGTGCCGAAAAACTATATTCTAAAGTCGTTGATTATGCTTTAGAAAATAAAGAAGCTATAGACAATACCGTTGTTTTAGACTTATTTTGCGGTACTGGAACTATTGGACAAATTGTTGCCAGCAAAGCTAACAACACCAAAATTGTGGGTGTAGATATTGCAGCTTCAGCTATTGAAGATGCTAAAGAAAATGCCAAACGAAATAACATTAAGGGTTTGGAATTTTATGCGGCAGACGTTGGTAAGTTCTTAACCGAGCACCCAGAGTATCAAAACAAAATCCGAACTATCATCCTCGATCCTGCAAGAGCTGGTATCGCGCCAAAGACCCTTAATAAAATAATAAACCTTAATGCAGACCGTTTGGTTTATGTATCTTGTAATCCAGCTACACAAGCTAGAGATACAGAGCAATTAATTCTTGCAGGATATCAAATAAAAAAGTTAAGTTTGGTCGATCAATTTCCCCATACTGCTCACATTGAAACCGTTGTTCTGTTTGAACGTTTGTAAATCCGTTTATTTGTTGATTAGTTTATTTGAAAGTGAAAAAGTACTCGTTTGAAAAATTAGAGGTTTGGAAAGAATCAGTTGAGCTAGTTAAATTTATTTATGATGTAACGAATTCATTTCCATCAGAAGAAAAATTTGGATTAATCAATCAGCTACGACGAGCATCGATATCAATTTCTTCTAATTTAGCAGAAGGAACATCCAGAAAGACCCAAAAGGACAAAGCAAACTTTACAACAATTTCATTCAGTTCTACCATGGAGGTTCTTAATCAATTACTAATTAGTAAAGAATTAGGCTTTTTGTCTGATAATGATTATATATTAGCAAGAAATAAAATTGAAAAAATAACCAATATGTTAAATGCGTTACGCAATTACCAACTAAACAAATAAACGCATAAACCATTAATGAATCTTAAAGCAAAAATAAAGACCATCGTTGTTTCGGTAATCTACTTTACTACACTAGTACTATTTCAAAATTGTGAGCGTGACGATATATGTGCAGAAAGTACACCAACCACTCCCAGACTTTTGGTTGAGTTTTATGATGTGAACGAACCAGACGAACTTAAACCAGTAACACGTTTAACTGTATATGGTGAAGGATTAGCAGATAATCCAACAGATGATAATACAGAAGGTACGCTAGTTTACAACACCAACTCTACCGCTATGGAATTACCTCTATTAATTGAAAATGAAGATGAAGTCACTACAACTCGATTTATCCTCGAAAAAGATACGAATTTGAGATTAGATAGTAATGCCAGTACAAATTCAAATATCGATATTATAGAAATTGAATACACTACAACCTTCGAATATGTATCTAGAGCATGTGGCTATAAAAGTGTCTTTAATTTAATAAACGTTACAGTGAATCCTGATGGTGATGATGCGGATCTATGGATTCAGAATGAAGAAATATTAGAAGTATTAGTAGAAAATGAAAGCACAGTACATGTACGCATCTTACATTAAAGGTATTATTCTGTTGTTATTGTTTTCTACAATGGCAATAGCTCAAGAAGACAAGAAAACCGAAAAGGACACCTTAATTTACAAACAAAAATATGGACTGCGTTTAGGTGCAGATGTTAGCAAACTTGCACGTACTTTTTTTGATGATAACTACACAGGTATTGAAATTATGGGAGACTATCGTCTAACCAAAAAAATATATTTAGCCGGTGAGATAGGAAATGAAGAATACACCTTAGAAAATGAAGTTTTAAGCAACACAACTAAAGGAAGCTATTTTAAAGGAGGTATTGATCTTAACTTCTACAAAAACTGGCTAGACATGGAAAACATGATTTACGTTGGTTTTAGAGGTGGTGCCAGCACATTTAGTCAAACCTTGAATAGTTATGACATATATAATGTTTATAACCAATATTGGAATCAGCAATTTAGCGTTGAAGAAGGTACAGAGTTTTCGGGTCTTACAGCAATTTGGGCAGAAATCATCATTGGGATAAAAGCAGAGTTGTTCAATAACTTTTACGCTGGTATTAATGCCCAACTCAAAGGTTTAATTACTGAAACTGCTCCAGATAATTTTGAGAATCTTTACATCCCAGGTTTCAATCGCACCTACGATAGTGGTCGCTTTGGGGTTGGTTTTGGTTTTAACTTATCATACCTAATTCCTATCTTTAAGAAAGATAAAGTTGTTGTTCAGGAAAAGGAAAAAGAGTAGTTTATAGCTAAAAAAACAAATCCGCAATTAAACAACTAAACATTTTTTTCTATCTTTTCTTTATCTAAAATCAACTCTTATGGATAAAGAAGAAATTGCTGATCTTATCGATACAAAACATTCTGAGTTAATTCATTGGCTAGAACAACAACCTAAAGATACGTGGACGCATGGACCTGAGGGAAAATGGACGCAAGGGCAACAGGCACTCCATTTATTACAAAGTATTGTCCCACTGAATAATGCCTTAAGTCTTCCCAAATTCTTAATCCGTTATAAATTTGGAAAAGCCAATAGGCCTGTTAGAGATTATGACGCCATTGTAAACCGTTATCATGAAAGGCTAAAAGAAGCAAAAGGAATGACTTTTAAAGGTTCACAAAACATGAAAGTCCCAAGTATAAATGAAAAGCAATATATCCTTAATCGACTACAAACCGAAAGCAAAAAACTGCAATACAAGACAAAAAAGATAAGCGATAAAAATCTAGATACTTTAATCTTACCTCATCCTTTGATGGGTAAAATGCCAATACGCGAAATCATTATGTGGACAGCGCATCATGTTGAGCATCATACCGAAACTTTGAAGAATAAATATTAAGTCATTGTCATGCTGAATTCATTTCAGC
>JAGQZO010000083.1:0-2564 GCA_020435515.1 Winogradskyella sp.
GTCTTTATTAGTTTCTGACATTTAATCTATTCCTTTAATAAGATTAATACTTACGGTAGCTAATTCGCTATCAGGAAATTTAGCAAAATGGGTGTCGTCTGGTTTTAAACCTGCTTTTTCTGCTATAGTTCTAAATACATCAACCTCTACAATATACTGGTCGCTATAGCCATGGGTGGCATCGTAGGCTGTTGCTGCAGTTTTGCCTATATTCTTAGCAGTTAAATCTGGATTTATGGTATGCAACTCTATAACCAACAGACCAAATTTATCTACATAAGGTTTCCATTTAGTAAGGTGTTCGAGTAAGGATGCTTCAACATCATTGTTGTTTAGGCGATTCCCAGCACTTGCATAAGCTCCTGTAGATGCGCTTATAAAATCGTATGTTTTGTTGGGTGCTTCCCAAATACGGTTATGGTCTAAAAAGGTTCTTACATTCAATAAATCCCGAAGGTCGATATTGTAATCTTCTTTTAAGTCTGAAGCTAAAAGATCGGGCCTGCCAATATCTCCCCAAATCACTTTTGCCCAAATATCGGCAGCAATAAGATTGGCTCTGGTAACTTTTAGGGCAGCTTTATTAAAATCTGCACCAACTAGAAAAAGCGGATGGTCATCAAGCAGTTTCCCACGACGGGTTTGTTGTTCTATAACATTAAAGATATGTTCTATAAACGCTCCGTTGCCACAACCCATATCTAAAATGCCTTTAGGTTGAAGGTCTATTGGCCTGTTGAATAAATCAATAATAACTTCATCTATGACCTTAAAATAAGTAGTATGAGCACCACCACTTCCCCAAACATTCATTTCGCGATGCACATGTTTTTCGGTATCGTTAGGCGATTCGGTTTTTAGCACCAATGGATTGCCAAAAATAAGCGCATCTAGTTGTATAAAAGTTGGTAAATAGGACACCGTTACACCATAGGCACTGGCACGCTTGGCAAAAAAGAGACCTTTATCAGTAAATTGATAAGTGTCCCGTTTCTTTTTGAACCATCCTAAATGTGCAAAGAAATCGAGGATTTTTTTAAAGCTTTCAGGATCTTTATGATACTCTTCGGCCGTAAATGAGGCTTCCATAAAATACTTGTGAAACAGACCATTAACACCCAATAATACAATAATTGGTGCGGCAATGACTCCTTCTATATGTTTGTAGATTTGATATTCAATAGAAGTCTCATCCGATATGTCTAAACCAAAATTGGTTTCAAACTTTTTAAATATGCGTTCTAAGGCAATAAAAGCATCGGTGCTAATCATTTTTTCGGTTGCAAACCTATCTGAATAGCGTAACAGGTTGACCGCATCTTCATAAAGAGGTACCAAATCAAAAGCGGCTTTAGATTTTGTATTGGTGCTGTAGGTTATGGTATTGCTTTTATTATCCAGGTGTTGCTCTAACCAACCTTGGGAACACAAAACCCTAAGCGCTACATTGAGATATCCCTCATTTGCATCAAACACATCAGAAAGTAATTTTAAGTCAATGGATTCCTTTTCTAAAATATAATCCAATACCGATTTCTTATGTAAGGCAAATGCTGAAGTTGCTGTGGCTATACCGTCTAAGTGACGAAATATGACACCTCTAAGTTGGGATTTGTCTGATTTTGATAGCATGTAGAATTATTAGTACTTAAATATAAAAAAACCATCACAAAAATGATGGTTTTCCATACGATAATATTCTAAACACCCTATCTTAATTTAGGGTAGTCCGACGGATTTACTTCGTGCATCACATCGTAAACAGCTTCAAAAATATCTTCTACTGAAGGTTTTGAAAAATAGTCACCATCGGTACCGTAAGCTGGTCTGTGTGGCTTAGCAGCTAAGGTTTTTGGTTGACTATCTAAATACTGATATGCGTTTTGTTCATTAAGTATCTGGTCTAAAATATAAGCTGAAGCTCCACCTTTAACGTCTTCATCTATGACCATAACACGATTTGTTTTAGCAATGCTCTTCACAATATCGTGGTTTAAATCAAACGGCAATAGCGATTGCACATCAATAATCTCTGCATCAATACCCACTTCTAATAATTCCTTAGCAGCCTGCTCTACCAATCTTAGTGTAGAACCGTAAGATACCAAGGTAATATCTTCACCTTCCTTAATGGTTTCTACAACACCAATTGGTGTTTTAAATTTGCCAATATTACTAGGCATTTTTTCCTTTAGACGGTACCCATTTAGACATTCTACAACGAGTGCTGGTTCGTCGCTTTCTAAAAGTGTGTTATAAAAACCTGCAGCTTTAGTCATATTGCGAGGTACTAAAACATGAATACCTCTAATTAAATTTAGGATGCCACCCATTTGCGAACCAGAATGCCAAATGCCTTCTAGTCTATGACCACGCGTTCTTACTATTAACGGTGCTTTTTGTCGTCCTTTGGTTCTGTACTGAACGGTTGCCAAATCATCACTCATAATTTGAAGCGCATAGAGAATATAATCTAAATACTGAATCTCGGCAATAGGTCTTAGGCCTCTCATGGCCATACCAATACCTTGACCTAATATTGTGGCTTCTCTAATACCAGTATC
>JAGQZO010000083.1:2670-3214 GCA_020435515.1 Winogradskyella sp.
ATCAATGCTTCAGGATAGGTGTTGAAAATGGCTTCAAAATTATCTCTTAAAACGACACGGCCATCAACCTCTATAGCATTGGTGCTGTAGGTTGGCAGTACTTCTGTTTGGTACTTGGCTTGCTGTTGAGACTCGCTGTAGAGATGAGAGCTGTATTTTGGCTGAATTTTTTCGGTGTAACTATTTATCCAATTTTGAAGGACTGATTTAGCATTAGATTCTTCAGACACAACATAGCGTAACGCTTTACGTGCAGATGACAGAATATCTTTTCTCAACGGTTCGTCAATGGCTTCTAAATCGTTTTTTAATTTAGAGATAAACACACCGTTGCCGCTTGTATTGGCAAGGTTTTCTAACAATAACAATACCTCTTGCTTTTCATCCTTAATTGGGTTGATAAAAGCAGACCAAGCCGCTTTTTTACCATCTCTAACCGCTTTTTTGATGTCTTTTTCCAGGCTTATTAATTCCTCATCAGTAGCAATATTGTTAGCAATCATCCATTGGCGCATTTGTGCATTACAATCGTACTCGGCTTCCC
>JAGQZO010000083.1:3309-8700 GCA_020435515.1 Winogradskyella sp.
GGAACGTGCTCTTTTCTGGCAATTTTGGCAGCACGTTGGTAAGTGTCTATTAACTCTGCATAGTTCCATCCGTTTACTCTAAAAATTTCATAACCATTACTATCATCTTCACGTTGAAAACCCTTTAGAATTTCAGAAATATTTTCTTTGGTGGTTTGGTGCCTGGCATGCACAGAAATACCATATTCGTCATCCCAAATACTTATAACCATAGGTACTTGTAAAACACCTGCAGCATTAATGGTTTCAAAAAACAAACCTTCACTTGTACTTGCATTTCCTATGGTTCCCCAAGCAATTTCATTTCCGTTTTTAGAGAAATTTGTGGTGTCTATACCTTCAACATTTCTATAGATTTTAGATGCCTGTGCCAAACCCAGTAATCTTGGCATTTGGCCAGCTGTGGGTGAGATGTCAGCACTAGAGTTTTTTTGCTGGGTTAAGTTTTTCCAATTTCCTTTTTCATCTAAGCTATGCGTTGCAAAGTGTCCTCCCATTTGGCGACCAGCAGACATAGGTTCTTCTTTTAAATCCGTGTTAGCATACAAACCAGCAAAGAATTGTTCAATAGTTAATTCTCCAATAGCCATCATAAAAGTTTGGTCTCTGTAGTAACCAGAGCGAAAATCTCCATTTTCAAAAGCTTTTGCCCAAGCAATTTGTGGTACTTCCTTACCATCACCAAAAATTCCAAATTTGGCCTTACCCGTTAACACTTCCCTACGACCAAGTAAACTACATTCTCTACTTGTAACAGCGAGTTTGTAATCATTGATGACTTCCGCTTTAAAATCTTCGAAAGTAATTTCTGTTTTGGTATTAGGGTCTGTTTTCATCAGAATAGGAATTTACGAACACAAAAGTACTAATTTAAGATGTTTTGCGCAACAATGCAAAATGTTAGATTTTTAAACAATTATCAATAAAAACCTACTTTTATTAGTTTATATTCAAATTTATTAAAATATTTAACATTACAGTAAGAATATGTTAATACCATTTACGTCTAAACAGCCCGAGAAGTACTTGCGGATCTACAGTGATAATAAAGCGTATTCGTTCTCCATAGTTGGGTTCGGCAATTTCCCAGCCAAGATTAGAGTACACTGGGAAGTACAATTCAAAATAGTCTTCTACTAAATTAAGTCTAACGCCAGAGTCATAAACAAAATTGGCATTATCAAATTTATTCTTAACCAAACCAATATCACCATAAGCCTGTACGTATCTCCAGATTGATGTACTAAAGTTTGCTGTCGTCATCCATTGGTTTGCAAATGCAGTATCTAGCATAGATTTAAAGCCACCTTCAGCTATAATTAATTGCTGGCTAAATAAACCTGCAGCCTCTGAACGACCTAGATAGTTTAAATCAAATAAGTAATCATTTGGTCTATCTAAGGCAAAGCTAAAAAAGTCTGAGTTAGGGTCTGTATCATTGTTTATAAATATACCAGCAAATAATCTCAAGTTGATGTTTCTATTGCTCTTAGTAAGTTTTCTAAATTCATAACTCATGGATACTTTACTAAAATTACTTGCTAATTGGAAATCTGTGCTAAAACTTGAAAAATTTATTCTACCTGGATTAAAATGGGTATACCTTAAATTAAAAACGCCATAATCAGGTTCTTCTTCTAAATCTGGAATAATAGCATTTTCGCCAACGTCTCTTGTAATACTAACATATCTAGCTGTAATATTATCGATTTGATCAGCTCTAAAATCATCGTCATTTCTAAAGCTGAAAGATATGCTTGGACGTATTCTTGTGAAAAATGCATCTTCAGCAAATGATTGGTAACCTGCAGAAATCCCATAAGTGATATCAAACAGGTTCCTGTTTTCTATATTGTGAGTATAGAAAATAGAAGTAGAACCTGTTAATGATTTAGATTTAGTGGCATATTGAGGTGAAAATCTATAGTTAAGTCTTTTCCTTAGGATGGTTTTGTTATAGATTTTAGCTCCAAGGGTTAATCCATCATAAATGTTATTAAACTCTACTAAAGGCATAAAAAATACCTGATTGTAGTATGGGTCTTCAATATCTTTAAATAGTCTAAACTGTAAGGGTTTATTGTTTAAAAATGAACCATTAACAGACTTATAGTTATCACGCTGATTAAATTCTGGTATAATATTATAATAATCTAATACAAATTTTTCTGTCTTGTCTTTTGGAAGATTAATTGTCTTTGTGCCCTTTATGTTTTCTACCCATTGTTTACCAATTACAGAATCGTTGGTAATGTTATATAAAGATACGGGCATACTATTGTCTCTTTTATTTTTGATAGTTACCTTAATGGAATCCTTAGTTGTTTCGACTTCTTTTATTTTAAAGTCAATTTTCTTGCGCGTGTCTACATAATCTGAAAAAAACCAATCAATGTTCTTTGAGGTTTTTTTGTTAAGAAAAGTTTCAAAATCAGAAATTTTTGTTTTTTGATTAAGCTTGTTTTGTTTTAAGAATTCTGTAATTGTTTGAGATAAATCTATGTCGTCTGTAAATTTCTCTAAATAATTAAGACCTACACCAGCTTTGTACTTGCCTGCTATATTTGCATTAAACTTAATTAACGAATCTTTAGAAGTTGTTAAAGGTTGATCTCTGTTTTTTCTTGCAATTTCCATGGAATAGAGGAAATACTGAAAATTAAAATCCACATCAGCAGCATGAAAAGCTCTAATTCCCCACACATTTGCTAGTGTACCTAATAGTTTCATATCAGGATAATATTCCTCTACATACTTTATCATAAAGTAAATTTGAAGACCTTCGGACAGCCAATGTTCTTTTCTTGGATTCAGAAGTAAGATATTGTCAATATATTTTTTTAAAGCACTTTTTAGTAACTTCAATTCATATTGAAATTGGTCTGGGAAAGGTCTTAAAAAATCTGGCAACTGATTAAGACCATATAATGGGTTCTTGTTATAATCTATTCTTGAAACTAATAGTCTTTTGTGAGGATATTCACCTAAATTCTCAGTAAGAAATCTAGCAATTTTATCTGTTAATATAGCTTTGTCTGGCCCAGGTAAACCTCTCTCGTTTATATTAGATACCAATATTAAATCATCTGTTTGAATAGAGCGGAATAAGGGAAATTTTTGAAGTGCTAAATATGTATCTGTACGGTCTTTGCCAAAGTAAGTTGTAGTTTGTCTTTTGGTTTCAATATTAGGGTCTGCAGACAAAAGATCCAATTCTGAAGTAGGTCTGTAGTTTAAAGGATGTTCTATAGTAATTTTTACATCAGATTTTGGAATGTACAAATCATCAAGGTTTTTATTGCTGTAATAATGCCATTCTCCATCATACACCGCAGGTGTAATGTACCAATATTTAAGCTCAAAATCTCTGTTTTTTGTAAAGCCATAATCTGTAAATGTAGCGTCTGGTAATACTAATATATAACTAAGGTTTATATTGTAAGATTCATTGGGTAAAAGGGACTTTTTTAAATTAACTTTTAATACATCAGGATGTTCATCCAAATACTCAAAGTTAAGCTGTGTGTTGCTTTTATTATCAGCTATGCTTGTTATTAGTGTAAACCCACGTTGTTCACTTTTTGCAAGATGAAACTTTGTGCTAAACTCTTCTTCAAATCGCTTGGCTAGTGGTGTAGCTTTTGAGGAATAACTGTTATTCCAGTCGTGTAAATAGATCTCGTTTAAACTATCGTCAGTTTCATTTTTATAAACTATGGATTGTGTTATAGTTATAGTTTTAGTTTCTACATCTACATTGGCACTAACATCAATGTAATTTTGTCCATAAATTGATGAGCAAAAAAGAATAGTAACATATGATATGAAGAATCTTTTAATCAATGCGAAACAATAAATTTTAAAGGTTTGGTGTTATGCTCATTCAACTTAATAAAGTAAATGCCATTACCAAGATTGTTAGTGTTGAAAGTTTGTTTTTGGTTAGAATTAGTTTGAAATATTTTAACCAATTGCCCAAGCTGGTTATAAATAAAAAGAGGTTGATTTAAATATTCAAATGAATTTATGTAAATAGTTAAATTAGAATTAATTAAAGTTCTTTCTAATGCTATTTTTTGAAATGTTTCAAGGTAATCGTTATTGGAGAGCGTAACATCTGCTTGAAGCGAAAGCGTTACTGGTAAATGATCACTAAAATTATGTAATGCATCTCTAATTTCAAACGAAAATACCGAATCGATGTTACCACAATTTGATGAATTTATAGCACTATTGTAACAAGAGGTTAAACCGTTATTACCATACACCTTATATGAATTCGGAACATAGGTAATAGTTGCGCTACTAAGCATGTTTTCAGACGTTAAAATAAAATCAAAACGATCATCAAAACCACCAGTTGTTCCACCTAATCCTGTTTGGGTTCTAGTAGATTGTGTAAAGACATCTACATAATTTACATTATTGCTCCAACTACCGATACGGTCTGGAGGATCCGCAAAAGTAATAGCATCGCTAGAGTCCAAAAGCTCCTGAAAAGCAGGCTCAGTTGCTGTGTATAGATTAAGGTCGCCTCCTAAGAGCACATTGGCATCTGCAGGTAGAGTTTCAAGAAATACGTCTAATTCTGCTACCATCTCAAAACGTCTTTGGGCATTCAGAGTTCCGCTAGAAGCTTTTAAATGGCAAACGATTACGTAAACATCAACTGGGTTGGTGTCTTGATCTACAGTATTTAATCTGATTTTATAAACATTAAAATCCCTTAAATCAGTAGGAACAATAATCTCTTCTTGAATACTAAACTTTGAACTGTTGTAGTACAATAAATTTTGAAGATCGTTTTGGTCGCCAAAGTTATCATCAGAGGTGTTAGAGACGTAAGTAGCCATTTCAAAATTTGGGTTTATAGCAGATCTAGTAATATTTAGAACGCTATTAGCGCCAGTGATATTATTAAGTTCGCAAACCAAAAAGAGATCTGGTTGATAATCAGCTAGAATGTATGCCAAATCTTGTTCGCGTCCTGGCACTGCATCTTCTAAGGGATAGTTCAATAAATTATAGAACATAACCTTAAAAGTTTCTTGTGCAGAAACGTTGGAATATACCAACAAGACTGTTGCAAAAAAAACTGATATCTTCTTTTTCATAGCATTTTAAATAAACAAGCTTCTAGAAGTTTGGACTTAAGCCATATTCTTTATAGAATTTGTTTAGGATATCTATAACCTCATCCGAAGTGTCTACGATATGGATTAAATCTAAATCTTTTGGGCTAATATTTCCAGCTTCAAGCAATGTAGTTTTGACCCAATCAAATAACCCTCCCCAAAATTCATTTCCAACCAAGATAATAGGAAACGTTTCAATCTTATGAGTTTGAATCAAGGTAATAGCTTCAAAAAGTTCATCAAGAGTACCAAAACC
>JAGQZO010000083.1:8759-11540 GCA_020435515.1 Winogradskyella sp.
ACAAAGAAATAATCAAAATCTAAACTTTTGTCACTGTCTATGTAAGGGTTGTCGTGTTGCTCAAAAGGTAGTTCTATATTTAAACCAACAGACGTTCCGCCTGCAATGTGAGCACCTTTGTTACCGGCTTCCATAATTCCTGGACCACCACCTGTAATGACTCCATAACCATGTTCTACAATTTTTTGGGCTACATCTACTGCCAATTGATAGTATTTATCGTCTGGTTTGGTACGAGCCGAACCAAATATAGACACGCAGGGTCCTATTTTGCTAAGTTTTTCGTAACCATTAACAAACTCGCCCATTATTTTGAAGATTGCCCAAGAATCGTTGGTCTTTATTTCGTTCCAGCCTTTGTGTTTGCTTTCTTTTCTCATGTTATATTATAGTCTTTTATTCTTAACAATCATGCAATATAGTGTTATTTCAGTTCCTTCTTTAAAAATTTAGCCGTATAGCTTTTTTTGTCTTTTACTATTTGCTCTGGTGTACCTTTGGCAACAACTTCGCCACCACCTTTACCACCTTCGTAGCCAATATCTATAATATAGTCTACGGTTTTTATCACATCTAGATTGTGCTCAATGATAAGTACGGTATTACCTTTGTCTACCAGTTTATTAAGAACTTTCATTAACACTCTAATATCCTCAAAGTGTAAACCAGTAGTTGGTTCATCTAAAATATAGAACGTATTACCAGTATCACGCTTACTAAGTTCGGTAGCCAGTTTAATGCGTTGCGCTTCGCCACCCGAAAGGGTAGTACTCTGTTGTCCTAAGGTAATATAACCTAGACCGACATCTTTTATGGTTTTTAACTTGTTGTAAATCTTCGGAATATGTTCAAAGAAATCTACAGCATCATCAATAGTCATATCCAAAACATCGCTAATAGACTTTCCTTTGTATCTGATTTCTAATGTTTCTCTGTTAAAACGTTTGCCTTGGCAGGTTTCGCACTCCACATAAACATCTGGCAAAAAGTTCATTTCTATAACTCGCAAGCCACCTCCTTGACAGGTTTCGCATCGTCCACCAGCCACATTAAAACTAAAACGTCCTGGTTTGTAACCACGAATCATTGCTTCTGGTATTTGCGAGAACAACTTTCGTATTTCGTCAAAGGTTTTGGTGTAGGTTGCAGGATTACTTCTAGGAGTTCTGCCAATTGGTGATTGGTTAATGTCTATGACTTTGTCTATATACTCTAAACCTTTAATGCTCTTATATGGCATTGGTTTTTTTACACCGTTAAAGAAATGGGCGTTTAAGATAGGATAGAGGGTTTCGTTGATTAAGGTAGATTTACCACTTCCTGAAACACCGGTAACACCAATCATTTTACCAAGTGGAAACTCAACATCAACATTTTTAAGATTATTTCCTGTACAGCCTTTTAATACAATTTTATTTCCGTTGCCTTTTCGTCGTTCTTTTGGGATTTCAATTTCTTTTTTACCACTTAGATAGTCCGCAGTTAAGGTATTATGAGATAATAGTTCTTTTGGAGTTCCTTCACTGATAATCTCTCCACCATGTTTGCCTGCAAAAGGACCAATATCTATGACATGGTCGGCGCGTTCTATCATATCTTTATCGTGTTCTACCACAATAACGGAATTTCCAACATCTCTAAGCGATTCTAAGGAATTAATAAGTTTCTCGTTATCGCGCTGATGCAACCCAATGCTGGGTTCGTCTAAAATATATAATACTCCAACCAGTTGCGATCCTATTTGTGTAGCCAAACGAATGCGCTGCGCTTCACCACCAGAGAGGGATTTAGAACTTCGGTTAAGGGACAAATAGGTTAAGCCTACATCCAATAAAAACTGTGTACGTGCCTTGATTTCCTTTATAATTTCTTCGGAAATCTTTCGCTGTGTTTCCGATAGTCTGTTTTCTAGACCTTCTAACCATTCAGCTAATTCTACGACGTCCATCTTTACCAAATCGGCAATGCTTTTACCATCTACCTTAAAGTAGAGTGACTCTTTGCGTAGACGTGAGCCTTCACACACATCACATTCTACCTTATCCATATATTCCATTGCCCAACGAACCAACGATGTAGAATCCGATTTATACTGGTTTTCAATAAAATTGGCTACGCCCTCAAAGTCTATGTTATAATCTCTAGTAACACCTAACAGCTTGCTCTCTACTGCAAATTTATCCTTGCCACCATGAAGTATCATTTGTTTGGCTTCTTCCGGAATGTCTTTCCATGGATCACTTAGTGTAAAATCGAAGCGTTGCGCTATAGTATGAAACTGTTTAAAAATCCAGCTTTTCTTTTCTGGGCCGTGTGGTGCCAATGCACCATTCTTTATGGATAATGTGTCGTCTGGGACTATTTTTTTTTCATTAACCACATAGAGTTCCCCAATTCCATTACAATTAGGACAAGCTCCTTTAGGCGAATTAAAGGAAAAGTTATTAGGCTCCGGGTTAGGATATGAGATACCAGAGGACGGACACATCAAATTTCGGCTAAAGTAGCGAGGCTCATTGGTGTCTTGGTCTATGACCATTAATACATCCTCACCATGATACATTGCTGTATTAATGGATTCCATTAGTCGCTTTTCATTATCCTGTGACTCATCAATCTTTAAGCGGTCTATGACAATTTCTATATCGTGGGTTTTGTAGCGGTCTAGCTTCATGCCTTTTTCAAGGTCTACGATTTCACCATCGGTACGTACTTTTACAAACCCTTGCTTGGCAATTTGTTCAAATAATTCGCGGTAATGGCCTTTACGAGATCTAATTA
>JAGQZO010000083.1:11580-13448 GCA_020435515.1 Winogradskyella sp.
AAGGATTCTAAAATTAAATCCTTGATTTGCTCATCGTTGTAGCTTACCATTTTTTCTCCAGTTTCATAGCTGTAAGCATCTGCCGCTCTTGCAAATAATAAGCGTAAGAAATCGTAAATTTCGGTAATGGTGCCTACGGTAGAGCGAGGCGATTTGCTTGTGGTTTTCTGCTCTATGGCAATAACGGGCGAGAGACCATCGATCTTATCCACATCTGGGCGTTCTAGGCTTCCTAGGAACTGACGCGCGTAAGCCGAAAAGGTTTCTATGTAACGACGTTGNNTGCCCTTCGGCATAAATGGTATCGAAAGCCAAAGAGGACTTACCACTACCCGAAAGCCCAGTAATCACTACCAATTTTTCTCTTGGTATGGTGATGTCGATGTTTTTTAGGTTGTGGACACGTGCACCTTTTACTTCAATAAACTCGTTGAAATGGCTCATAGATGGTTATCGCTTCTTCTTTAATTATAGCAAAGTTGCAAAGGTACAATTTTAGATGTTAAATTGATGTGAAGGTTAGGCTTCCTATTTTTGTTTACTATATCTGATGCAGCACTTATCTAATCCTTTTATTTGGTAACTCAACCTGTAAGAAAAATCGAAGCTTTACCCGAATTAAACCCGACTTAGACCCGACTTGGATATGGATTTAACCCTAATTAGGTGCTTTGTGTTGTCATTGAAAAAATTCTACTTTCTAAATACCCTTTATTGGGTATGGTTTTGTTATGAAAGCATAACTAGTTTAGCTTTAAAGTGTTACCGTTTATAGAAATTATGGTGATCTAAGCGAAAAATAACCTTTAAGATATTTTTAGTTATAGATTTTTTTCTACTTTAACCATTGTTAATTAGCTATTAATCAATTATGAGACACCATAAACGCCATGCCTTTGCATTGCTTTTTTATTTGTGTATTGGAATAGCAGCCGCATATAACATCTCTGATGTTTTAATAACGGTTCAGCCCAAATCTGAAATAGAAATGCCGCCTGCGGCTAGTATTACAGGGACAACCACAGTTTGTCTAAATGAGACACCACAGCCTGTCATTACATTTACTGGGTCTGATGGTGATGCGCCTTACACCTTTACATACACTCTAAATGGCGGTGCTAATCAAACAATAAGCACAACAGGAACTAATACCTCTGTGTCGTTGCCCGTTAATACAGCTACAGTAGGAACCTTTACTTATGAGTTAATTTCCGTAACGGACTCTAATAATGATACGGAAACCGCTAATGGTACTGCAATTGTTACGGTTGCCAATCCACCTACGGTTAGTTTCACCTTTAATAATGGTGGCTGTTCTGCTGATGCTGTGAATTTTAATGCTACAGCATCTGGTAATGGTCCTTTTACTTACAATTGGTCTTTTGGTGATGGTGCTAGCTCTACCAATGAAGACCCATCGCATATTTACGATGCCTTTGGTTGTGGATTTTCAAATTATACAGCAACACTAGAGGTTACGGATGCCAATGGTTGTACGACTTCGGTTTCAAACACTGTAAATGTAGAACAGCGTCCGGATTTGAGTTTTGAGGATTTAGATGCGCAGTTCACACCGCCTTTTGATAATTGTGGCAATAATACTGTGGATCCAGCATACACCATTAATGTTGGTAATACTTCAGCTTCTACAGCTTGTATTACCTCTTATGATATAGATTGGGGCGATGGTACTTCAGAAACTAATGTTACGTTTCCCATATCGCATACCTATGCCAATTTAGGGTCTTTCAACATGGTAATAACGGGCTATGGCGATAGTGGGTGTAATGCTACGGAAACCATTTTGGTGAAAAACTCGAGTAATCCTATTGGTGCAATTATCAGTCCAGGAAACACCGTGAATTTAT
>JAGQZO010000084.1:0-597 GCA_020435515.1 Winogradskyella sp.
GACTATGCATTAAAGAAAAAGATTCCATTTATGATTATTAGTAAGTCTGGTGGTGCTCGTATGATGGAAGCAGCATTTTCATTAATGCAACTTGCAAAAACCTCAGCAAAATTGGCTCAATTAGCAGATGCTCAAATTCCTTACATTTCATTATGTACTGATCCAACCACAGGTGGCACAACAGCGTCTTTTGCGATGCTAGGAGATATTAACATAGCTGAACCAGGTGCTTTAATTGGTTTTGCAGGACCAAGAGTTGTTAGGGACACTACAGGACAAGAATTACCAGAAGGTTTCCAAACTTCTGAGTTTTTATTAGAACATGGTTTCTTAGACTTTATAACTCATAGAAAAGATTTAAAGAAGAAAGTAAATCAGTACATAGATTTAATAAAAAATCAACCATTAAGAGCATAAAAAAAGCGAGCTACTTCGACAACGCTCGGTAATCGAAAGCTCGCTTTTTTCTCCAATCAAACTAAAGTTTTAATTTAAAGTAATAGGTATTTCTGTACCGTTGTTAAAAGTAAACGTGGCTTGGTTATCACATTCACCTTCACCAAAATCAAAAACACCACCAAAATTTGTACGCTGTAC
>JAGQZO010000084.1:681-974 GCA_020435515.1 Winogradskyella sp.
GTATTTCCATTTACAAACGTGGCTGTCCAGTTACCCGTTATTTCAAATACATTATCACTAAAAACGCCACTACCAAAACCTTCTACCCACTCTCTAATTCTCGTTCCCTCTCTTGACGCTTGCACTCCATTTGGCCAGATCACTGTAATACTTAAGTTGTGGGTAAACTGTGGATTTCCATTTTCGTTTGACAACTCTTTTAGAATAGAACGGCTTGCTATTACATTTTTAGCATCAAAATAGAAATCTACCAAATTATAGTTTATCATAATTTGCTGTGCTTCTGGGTTTCT
>JAGQZO010000084.1:1091-4435 GCA_020435515.1 Winogradskyella sp.
GTGATTGTAACGCATTCAGGAATATCTTTTGCATAAAAAGTATTATCAGAAGCATCCGTTGTTACTCCACCTCTATCTGCTGTAGCTTCTTGCTCTTCATAGGCATCTATTATAATATCACCCAAAATGTTATCTATTTGATCTATTTCAGCAGATCGCTTCACTTCTATAGTATCTTGTGTTAAATCTTCTGTTTCTGTAGCCTCTTCATTATTACTACACGATGTGAATACAAATCCTAAAACAAAAAGACTCAAAACACCTTTTTTAATTACATTGAATTTTTTCATGATTACTTTTTTTATTGTTAATATGATGTTAAGACTATAACAATTCAAAAAAGTTTAATTGACGAAGAAAATTTAAGCCTTTCTAAAATAGACCGAAAACTCTGTACCTACATCTACCTCACTAGATACAGTAACTTTTCCGCCCAAAGATTCAATGTGATTTTTGGTAATAAAAAGTCCTATGCCAATAGCATCCTCATTACGATGAAAGGTTTTGTACATTTGAAACAGCTTGTCGCCAAACTTATCCATATCAATACCTAGTCCATTGTCTTTAATTTTGAAAACCACATAGTCATCTTCAATTAAAGATGTTAACTCAATAACAGGTGTTCTTTTCTTGGATTTATACTTTAAGGCATTGGTAAGGAAATTGAGAATGATGCTTTCTAAATACGCAGGCAAACCCAAGACCCAGTGATTTTCGTCAATTTGATTATAAATTAAGGCATTGGCATTTTGTGCCATGGCAATACTATTATACATGGCTTTTTCAACAAAATCATAAAGGTTAAGCTTTTGTAATTTTGAAGCTTCTATTTCTTTAATCTTGGCAACCTCAGTGAGGTGAGCCACCGTTTCTTGCAAATTATCCACAGCTTGTTTTAGTAACTTGTAATTTTCGTTAGATGTTATGTCTCCATAGTCATCTTCTAAAAATTCTATAAGAGCTGCTAAATTTCCAGAATGCGATCTAAGGTTGTGCGTTACAATGTTTGCAAAAGACGTTAATCTATCATTCTGCTCTTTGGCAACGCTAAGCATGGTTTTTAGTTTATCTTGATTTTTTTGACGGTTTGTAATATCCGTAAATTGCCAAATCATGTGTGGTCTACCCTCTTTAAAAAAAACAAGTGTCACATAGATTAAAACCCAAATAACATCGCCATTCTTATGAAAGTAGCGCTGCTTTACCCTATACTTATCAATTTTACCGCTTATTAATTTTTCAAACTTTTCTTCGTGGACACCTAAGTCTTCTATAAAGACTATATTATTTATATCCATATTAAAGAGTTCGGATTTGGTATAACCAAAAATATCAGAAACGGCTTCATTCATTTTAAGCCAATCGCCATCCATACTTACAACAGCGATACCATTATAAGTATTGTTAAACACACGATCTAAGACATCGTATGCATTGGCAACATTTTGAGAAGAGCGAATAGCTTTCATCCTATAAAGTTTTTAGGATTAATAGAAAAGCTCTTAACTAGTCGAGGGGTGACTTTATTAAAACACTGAAATACTGATTAAAAGTTACGAAAAAAACCGCAAATCGCAAAAAAGTATTATATTTGCCGCTTGAAAGAAAATCTTTCAAAGTACATAACAATCATTTACAATAATATTAGAATGTATTTATCTAAAGAGAAAAAAGAAGAAATCTTCACAAAACACGGTAAAGGAAAGAATGATACCGGTTCTGCTGAAGGACAAATTGCGTTATTTACGTACAGAATTAACCATTTAACTGAGCATTTAAAAAACAACCGTAAAGATTATAACTCTGAGCGTTCGTTAGTAAAGTTAGTAGGTAAGCGTAGAGCTTTATTAGACTACTTAACTAAGAAAGATATCTTAAGATACCGTGCTATCGTTAAAGAATTAGGATTAAGAAAGTAATTTCTAAATAAAGACCACGCCTTAAGCGTGGTTTTTTGTTTACATATCACGTTCTCGAAAGCGTTTAATTTTCGAATTGAAGAAGCTACTCAAGGTTTTTCATTGGTCACAACCACTACACAACAACACAACGACCATTGTTTAACATTGTAGACATGCCTTACGCATATCTACAAAAGATTTTAAAAATTTTATGATTCCAAAAACTTACAAAGAGGTCATAGACCTTGGTGACGGTAGAGAAATCTCTATTGAAACCGGAAAACTTGCAAAACAAGCGCATGGTAGCGTTGTGGTACAATCTGGCAATTGTATGTTATTATGTACTGTGGTATCCAATTACCACTCGGCAGATGTTGATTTCTTACCACTAACTGTAGATTACAGAGAAAAGTTTGCAGCAGCAGGCCGTTATCCTGGCGGATTTTTCAAAAGAGAAGCCAGACCTAGTGATGGAGAAGTACTGACCATGCGATTGGTTGACAGGGTGTTACGACCGCTTTTCCCAAAAGATTACCATGCCGAAACACAAGTTATGATTCAATTAATGTCTCATGACGACAATGTTATGCCAGATGCTATGGCTGGTTTAGCCGCATCAGCAGCTATCCAACTTTCTGACATTCCTTTTGAAACACCAATTTCTGAGGCTAGAGTTGGTAGAATCAATGGAGAATTTGTTATCAATCCAACTCAAGCACAACTTCTAGAGTCTGATATTGATATGATGATTGGCGCCTCTGCAGACTCTGTTATGATGGTAGAAGGCGAGATGGATGAAATCTCTGAAGAAGAAATGGCAGAGGCGATAAAGTTTGCCCACGACCATATAAAAATACAATGTGAAGCCCAAATAAGACTTGCTGAGGCTGTTGGCAAAAAAGAAGTTAGAGAGTATGACCCAGAAGCTGAAGATGAAGAGCTAGCTAAGAAAATACATGAGATGGTTTACGATAAAACCTATGCCATAGCTAAAGCTGGATCATCTAAACATGAAAGAGGTGCTGCATTTTCAGAAATAAAAGAAGCAGTTTTTAATTCGTTTTCAGAGGAAGAGCAAGCTGAGTTGGGTGCATTAATCCATAAGTACGTGGCAAAAGCCCAAAAAGAAGCCATTAGAAACCTAACCCTAGATGAAGGTTTACGATTAGACGGTCGTAAAACAACCGAGATACGCCCTATTTGGTGTGAGGTAGACTATTTACCTTCTACTCATGGGTCCTCTATTTTTACACGAGGTGAAACCCAGGCTCTAGCCACTGTTACTTTAGGCACCAGTAGAGAAGCCAATGTCATTGATATGCCATCCTTTGAAGGTGAAGAGCGTTTTTATTTACATTACAACTTTCCACCATTTTCAACAGGCGAGGCTAGACCAATAAGAGGTACTTCGCGTAGAGAGGTAGGTCATGGTAATTTAGCCCA
>JAGQZO010000085.1 GCA_020435515.1 Winogradskyella sp.
ATAAAAAATTAAAATACGATACGTTTAAGAGTGTTGTGTCTTTTCGGGTGATTTATTAATTAGAAATATCTACAGAAGTTGCTTCTCCGTAACCTATTAATCTATCATATCTAGCACCTAAATCTCTGTAATAAACCAGTACTTTGTAATTGTTTTCTGTTTGCCAGTAGTCACCGCTTATGGCACCTTCGTCAAGCTCACCAGTTTCACTATCTACCACAACGTATTTGTAATTGTAAAAGCCTTGCTTTAGTCTAAAGCTTACTTCGTATTTTCCCTTTTCAGAACTGTATTCCATCTTGGTTAGTGGTTCAATAGCAAAGGCATTAAAATTGCCATAGACATGAATATCCTTTCCAATTAATTCATCTTGAACTAATGAAAAATGCACCATTGTGTAGTCTGCTTCAATATCTACATCTGTACGGTCTAATGCCGTTACCTGAAAGTTACCATTTAAATCTGGATTGTAAGTATAAGGTCTTCCTGCTCTAGGAGCGTTTGGATACAAGTAGCTTTGATAGATATCCTTTAAATCAATAAACTGAACACCAACATTAGATATTCTTACATCTTTGTTTTCAAACCATAAGAATTCGTTACCTCCCCAAAATGCAGATTCTGTATCGTAACGGTATATAAGCTCGTTACCTAACGTGTACTGAGGTTTTAAATCTGATATTGAAGTGTTGAGGTTATTATTTTGGATAATTACAGTTTTAATAGTCTCTAGCGGATTGTTAAAATTGATACTATTGGTAGAAATGGTAAGATCAACCGATTGTTTTTCATCAATAACTTTTACATCTCTCGAGCGTTTTACCCGAACACCAACATTAACCAAATCTTCATAAACCATAAATTTTCTGCTGAACATGAGTTCGTCATACTCGTCATATATAGAAATCATGTAGTTACCACTTTTTAAGAGCCCTCTGGTTTGAATATTTGGTATTTGTAACTTGTAATGAGAATAAACTTGATAGGTGTTGAAGGAATTATAATACTCTAATATACGTTGATTGTCTAACCCTCTTAGATATTCTGCTTTTGCGAGAATTGATGGAGTCCAATCAAAATCGAAGTGCTCAATCACATAATAAAAGTCTTCTTCATTAGCATTAAGTGCGTCAAATTCCAAAATTAAAGGTTCGCCTAGTTTTAAAATAGGTAATTGACCTTGCGTTGTATTGCTTTTAAAGGTTATAGTCTTTATGAAATCTGGAGGACTTACTTCTTCTACTTGAGCAAAAGAAGTTAACTGTATAATTAAAAAAAATAGAAAGTAATAAATATTCCTTGTTATCATAAGTTGAGAGTACAGTGGTATCAAAGATAATCAAATTCTATGCCTTAACGCATAAGTATTATTTATAATGATTATAAATAAAAATGTTGATGTTAAATTGAAAATATATTCCTCTTTAATTCTTAAATTTGCACGGATTTTTAGATAACTAATCTTTAACTATATGTCAAAAGACATCAGAATAAAAAAAGGTTTAGATATAAAATTAGTTGGTGAAGCCGAGAAAACTACCGAAAATGCTATCATTAGCAATTTTTATTATATCAAACCAGAAGATTTCCACAGTATTATCCCAAAACTTGTTGCTAAAGAAGGTACTCGCGTAAAAGCAGGTGAAACGCTATTTTACAATAAGGATGTTGAGGATATGAAATTTGTTTCTCCAGTATCTGGTGAGATTACAGAAATAAAGCGTGGGCCAAGACGTCGTATCGACGCTATAAAAATTACTGCAGACAAGGAGCAAACCTATGTAGAGCATGGAAAGTTTGATATGTCAGCAGATGTAGAAAAAATTAAAGCTCATTTGTTAGCTTCAGGATGTTGGGCTTTTATTAAACAACGCCCTTACGATGTTGTGGCAAAAGTGAACAGCAAACCAAAAGGGATTTTTATTTCTGGTTATGCAAGTGCGCCATTAGCAGCTGATTTGGACTATACACTAGCTGGAAAAGAAGCAGAATTACAAGCGGCAGTTACTGCTTTATCTAAGCTTACTGAAGGTAAAGTGCATATTTCGGTTGGTAGTTCTAATTCGCCATTGGCTAATTTAGAAAACGCAGTAACGCACAAAGTTTCTGGTCCGCACCCTTCAGGAAATGTTGGAACTCTAATAAATAAGGTAGATCCAATAAACAAAGGGGAAGTAGCCTGGACAGTAAATGCACAAGATTTAGTGATAATAGGTGATTTATTGTTAACGGGAAGATTTAATGCAGAACGTGTGGTTGCTTTAGCAGGCTCATCTGTTAAAAAACCAAGATACTTTAGAACCAAAATAGGTTCTGAAGTTGCAACTATGGTTTATGACAATGGTGTAGAAAAAGATGGTAACGACAGAATTATTTCTGGCAATGTTTTAACAGGTAAAAAAGTCGCACCTGATGGAGCTTTAGATTATTACAGTAATGTGATTACAGTAATTCCTGAAGGTGATGATTATGAATT
>JAGQZO010000086.1:0-5210 GCA_020435515.1 Winogradskyella sp.
TACCAAGGTGCAGATTTGTTAGCTTTAAAAAACGCAGCATTGGTGTCTTCTTTTCCTGTGAAGTATGAAATTAAAACCAAAACTGAAAAATAACTGGCTATTAAAACTAAAATTGAAGTAGGATTCATAAATGAATTTCTTTGCAATAAAATTTATGAAAAATAGTACATTTGAAAAAAATAGCTATTCAAATTCGAATTTTTATGAAAAAGATACTTTTACTAGTTGCATTAGGATTATTTATTTTCAACGCTTCAGGTCAAGATTATCGTAAGCTTATAGAAGAAGGAAATCATACTGTGCAACACATTTCTGAAGTTGCAGAGCAACATTTTGATTCAGTTGGAAGAGGGAGGGGAACTGGTTTCAAGATTTTTAAGAGGTGGCAATACTTTGCACTACGTGCCATGGATGAAACAGGGAGATTAAAGTCACCAGAGTTTTATTATGACGAGATAGAGAATTATAATGCAAGTATTAACAGCGAAGGATTAGCTGCCAGAACCACCGTAGGTACCTGGGAAGAAATGGGACCAACCTATTGGGACGCTACTTCCGGATGGAATCCTGGTGTTGGTAGAGTCACTTCTTTGGCTGTAGACGAATCTAATTTAAATCATATTCTCGCAGGAAGCGAAACAGGTGGAGTATGGAAAAGTACTGATGGAGGAATGTCATGGACTGTACTTTCAGATAATCTTTCCAATATAGACGTATATGCTCTTGCTATAGATCCTACAGATAGTAACACTTATTATTGGGGCTCAACCAGTGGAACGATTTTCAAGTCTACAGATGGAGGTTCAACATGGTCATCTCTGGGAGGGTTAGCTTATGGGGTTGTTAATAAAATATTAGTAGATCCAACAAATGCCATGAAGGTATATGCTAGTGTACAGGGTAACGGCTTGTATAAATCAATAGATGGAGGTGCTACTTGGAGCTCTATTTATTTTGTTGCTACTGGTACTGGTTATGACTTTGAGTTTAAACCAAATGATCCTAATGTAGTGTATGCTTCAGGAAACGCTTTTTATGTTTCTACTAATGGAGGTACAAGCTTTACTCAGATAACGGGATCTGGTGCTAACCAATTTTCTAGCGGTCCAAAAATGATTGGAGTTTCTGCGGACAATCCTGATGTTGTTTATGTTTTAGAGGCTAATAGTGGATTGTTTGGGGCATTATACACTTCTAATGATAGTGGTAGTAGTTTTACGAAGCTAACTCATACTCAAAACTTTTTTGGGTATGACTCTAATGGAAACGATGCATTAGGACAAGCGCCAAGAGATATGGATATCACAGTAAATCCGAACAATGCTAGTGATGTCCACATTGCAGGTATTAATACATGGAGATCTACAAACGGAGGAACCAATTTTAACATTACGTCTCAATGGGTGCCAAGCAGTGCAAATAACCAAAATATAGGATATTGTCACGCAGATGTAGATATTATGCATTTTGCAGGCACTGGTACAGATGCAAAATTATACGTAGGTACTGATGGTGGTATATTTAGAGCTGATGACCCAACTAATGTCAGCGCTAGCTATTACACCGACCTAACACCTGGTTTGGGTATAAGACAATTCTATAAAATTGGTATTAGCCAAACTGACCCAGTTGTTGTTACTGGTGGTTCACAAGATAATGGTACTTCAACCTTAAGAGAAGATGGGCTTTGGTCAGATTGGTTAGGAGCGGATGGAATGGAAGGGTTTGTTGATAAAAATGACGCATCTATAATGTATGGAACTACCCAATTTGGGTCATTGTATAGAACCCAATATAACGAATTTGGCAGCAATGTATCTGGCCTTGCACAACCAGATGGTAAAGGTGGTCAAAATACTTGGAATTGGGTTGTGCCTTTCGAGCAAGATCCTATAGAGCCAAATACTATATATGTAGCTTTTGATGAGGTATACAAATCAGATGATAGTGGTACTAGTTGGGTTTCTATTTCTCCTAACTTTGGTAATGATATTGATCACTTCAAAATAGCTCCTTCAAATAATAATTACATGTATTTAGCTATAGATGGAACGTTTTGGTATACGACAGATGGAGGAGCAATTTGGTTACAATCATTTATTTTTAATGGTGGTTGGATAAACTCAATAGCAGTTCACCCCACAGACCCAACAAAGATTGCAATTGCAACCACAGATAATGAAAAGGTTTATATTAGCACAAACAATGGTATATTTTGGACTTCTATTAAATGGGATTTACCGTCGTTTTCTTCTCAAGCTGTGGTTTGGCAAGATAATGGAAACGATGGTTTGTATGTAGGTATGAATTATGGTATATATTATACAGATAGTGTTCTTGGAAACACTTGGGTGCCTTTTAACAATGGTTTGCCAAACGTTAGAATTAATGAGTTGGAGATTAATACAACTGATAACAAAATCTATGCTGCAACGTATGGTAGAGGACTTTGGAGGTCTAATGTTTATGATGCATCTTTAAGCGTGAATGACTTTGAGTTTAGTGATTTAACATTGTTTCCAAATCCAGCTACAAATGAGGTTAATTTAAAATGGAATAAACCTGAGGATGTAAGCATCAGAATTTTTGATACACAAGGAAAGATTATGTTCTACGGAAAAAAAATCAACTTATTTAACGGATTTAAAGTTGACGTATCTTCATTTAACAGTGGAATTTACTTCGTAAAGTTGAATAGCAGTAAAGGTGAGATCACTAAAAAGTTGATTCTTAACTAACAATCAGATAACTTATAACGGCTCAATTGATACACCTGTCAATTGGGCTTTTTTTAGCTCTAAAATCTGTACCTTAGCAGCCATGGAATTTTCTTCAAAACTTTTAGAAAATGCAGTAAACGAAATGTCGCAATTACCAGGTGTTGGTAAACGCACAGCCTTACGTTTGGTGCTGCATTTGTTAAGGCAGCCAGAACATCAAACCTTTCAATTGGCACAAGCACTTTCAAAGGTTAGATCAGAGATTAAATTTTGTAAATCTTGCCACAATATTAGTGATAGAGAGATCTGCGAGATATGTGAAAACCCAAATCGTAATAAAGAATTAATCTGTGTTGTTGAAGACATCAGGGATGTTATGGCTATTGAGAATACAAGTTCCTTTAGAGGATTGTATCACGTCTTAGGTGGAAAAATATCACCCATGGATGGCATAGGGCCTCAGGATTTAAATATTACTTCTTTGGTAGAAAAGGTAAAATTAGGAAATGTTAAAGAACTTATTTTTGCAATGAGCCCTACAATGGAAGGCGATACGACTAACTTTTATATTTTCAGGCAAATCCAAGACTTTAATATCAAAACTTCCACCATAGCTAGAGGTGTAGCGGCAGGGAATGAATTAGAATATACAGACGAAATCACTTTAGGTAGAAGTATTATAGATCGAGTCCCTTTCGAGGCTTCATTAAAATCATAAATTCAATTTGAAGCTTTCCGTAATCATACTTAACTATAACGTGCGTTACTTTTTAGAACTTTGCCTAAGAAGTGTAGAGCAGGCTATAAAAACTATTGAAGCCGAGATTATTGTAGTTGATAATAATTCAACTGATGATAGCTGTGCTATGGTTAAGGAATTATTTCCTGAAGTAATGCTCATTGAGAATAAGGAAAACCATGGGTTTTCAAAAGGAAACAATATAGGTGTTTCTTATGCTAAAGGTGAGTATTTGTGTATTCTTAACCCAGATACTGTTGTAGCAGAAGATACATTTTTAAAAGTCATAGACTTTGCTGAAAATCAAACCAAAATTGGGATTGTTGGATGCCAGCTTATTGATGGTAGAGGCAACTTCTTGCCAGAAAGTAAAAGGAATATACCAACACCAAAAGTAGCACTTCAAAAATTAATAGGAAACTCAAAAGACTATTACGCAAATAACCTTCAGCCTAATGAAGTTGGTGAAACCGAGATATTAGTAGGTGCATTCATGCTATTAAAACAAGATGTTTATAACGAAGTTAATGGTTTTGATGAAGACTATTTTATGTATGGTGAAGATGTTGACCTGTCTTATAAGGTTTTGAAAGCAGGTTATAGCAATTATTACTTTGGCGAGACTTCTATTATACATTTTAAAGGTGAAAGCACCTTAAAGGATACAATTTACGCAAAACGGTTTTACGGTGCTATGGAAATTTTTTACAAAAAGCACTTTAAGAAGAATATACTAGTCTTTGCTTTAGTTAAGATTGTATTAGGTTTAGCTTCTAAGCGAAATCCTGTAAATAATTCAGAAATAGTAATTAATAAAAAAACTTTAGTAATTTCTGAATCAAAAAACAAACAATTAAAAAATAAAATTGACAGTCCAGTTATGTTTACTTCAAGTTTAAATGATGTGCCAAGTCAAACACAAATTGTTTTAGATATAGAATCCCTTAGTTATAAGACTATAATAGAGTTTATAAAAACCAACAATACTTCAAAACAAAACACCTATAGAATATGGGTAAAAAGTAGTAATTTTATGCTCGGAAGCGACAGTAGTACTGGTAGAGGTGAAGTAGTGTGTTTTTAATTTTTATTGAATAAAAACCAGTAAAGCATACTGTTTTTTATTAATTTTGCATTCGATTTTAAAATAAAGACCTTCAAATTATATATATGGCAAAGTTTGAACTTAAATTACCTAAAATGGGTGAGAGTGTTGCAGAAGCAACAATAACCTCTTGGTTAAAAGACGTTGGAGACACTATTGAAGCCGATGAAGCCGTTTTAGAAATAGCAACAGATAAGGTAGATAGTGAAGTACCTAGTGAAGTTGATGGTGTATTGGTCGAAAAACTTTTTGACGTAGATGACGTAGTGCAGGTTGGTCAAACAATAGCTATCATAGAAACTGAAGGTGGTGGCACTGTTGAGGTTAAGGCACCAGCCAGTGAAACAGTTAAAGAAGAAGCTCCTAAAGCTGTGGCAGAGGTTGTGCAAACCGTTGTGGCTGCAAAAGCTGCGACAGAGCCCGTGATTTCTTCGGGTGATCGTTTCTATTCTCCATTGGTTAAAAATATTGCAAAAGAAGAAGGGATTTCGCAAGCTGAATTAGATACCATACCAGGAACGGGTAAAGATGGACGTGTTACCAAAAATGACATTAAATCTTATCTCCAATCACGTAGTTCTGCACCAGTTGAGGAAGTGAGATCTCAGCCTGTTACAGAACAAAAAGCAGAGCCTAAGGTAGAAAC
>JAGQZO010000086.1:5305-15804 GCA_020435515.1 Winogradskyella sp.
CACATGGTAGAATCTGTACAGACCTCGGCACATGTGCAATCATTTATTGAGGCAGACGTGACCAAAATTTGGAATTGGCGGAATAAGTATAAAGACAGTTTTAAAAAGCGTGAAGGTGAAAACCTAACGTTTACTCCAATATTTATGGAGGCAGTTGCCAAAGCCTTACGCGATTTCCCTATGATGAATATTTCTGTACAAGGAGATAGTATTATTAAAAAGAAACACATTAACTTGGGTATGGCAGCCGCTTTACCAGACGGAAATTTAATTGTTCCTGTTATTAAAGATGCAGACCAACTTAATCTTCTGGGTATGGCTAAAAAAGTAAACGATTTGGCCAATAGAGCTAGAGAAAATAAGTTAAGCCCAGATGATATACAAGGTGGTACGTACACGGTTACTAATGTGGGTACCTTTGGTAGCATTATGGGTACACCTATAATTAATCAACCTCAGGTAGGTATTTTGGCTTTAGGCGCTATACGAAAAGTACCAGCGGTTATTGAAACACCTCAAGGTGATTTTATAGGAATCCGTTACAAAATGTTTATGTCGCATTCTTATGATCATCGTGTGGTTAATGGTGCGTTGGGCGGTCAGTTTGTAAAAGCTGTTAAAGATTATCTTGAAGCTTGGGATACTAATAGGGAAATTTAAAGGTCCCACAAAAGTGGGAATCTCATATTATAAAAGCTAAAAGCACAATTTTTAAATTGTGCTTTTTTAATTCAACACAGGCTTTTCTACATATTCTAACTACCTTTGCATAAATTACGAAGACATGCAACTCAACCTTAACAAACCTATCTGTTTTTTTGATTTAGAAACCACTGGTGTCAATATTTCTACAGACAGAATAGTTGAAATTTCAATATTAAAAGTACATCCTAACGGAAAGGAAGAAACCTATACCAAGTTGGTCAACCCAACCATTCCTATTCCGCCAGAAGTAACAAAGGTTCATGGAATTTCGGATGCTGATGTGGTAGACGCACCAACCTTTAAAGAAATTTCTAAAGAAGTTTATAATCTTATTAAAGATTCAGATTTAGGTGGGTTTAATTCCAATAGATTTGATATTCCGCTTTTAGCAGAAGAGCTGTTACGAGCTGATGTAGATTTTGATATGAAAAACCGCTTGGCTATAGACGTGCAAACCATTTTCCATAAGATGGAACAACGTACGCTAAGTGCAGCCTACAAGTTTTATTGCGATAAAAGTTTAGATGATGCCCATAGTGCCGAAGCCGACACAAAGGCAACATACGAGGTTTTAAAAGCGCAATTAGAGCGTTATGAGGAACTAGAAAATGACACCAAATTTTTAGCAGAATTCAGTTCACGCAAAAAGTTTGCAGATTTTGCAGGTTTCTTAATTTATGACAAAGAGGGCGAAGAATGTTTCTCCTTTGGCAAGCATAAAGGCAAGCGTGTTGTAGATGTTATGGAGCAAGAACCAGGTTATTTTGGTTGGTTGCTAAATGCAGATTTTCCGTTGTATACTAAAAAAGTGTTAACTGCTATTAAGTTGCGCCAGTTTAATAATAAATTGGGTTAACAAATTCCTGGAAGCTTGTACTGAGCTTGTCGAAGTAAAGCAGGAATCCCATTATTATAAAAATGAAATTTCTATTCTTCTTCCTATCATTATTCGCTTTCTCACAACAACAAGTTGCAAATGGCGTGGTCTTAGACAAAGAATCTAATAAGCCAATACCTTATGTCAATATTTCTATTCTAGAGTCTACAGTTGGCACCTCTAGTGATGATGATGGAAGTTATACGCTACACATAAAAAATGAAGATTTAAGTAAGAATGTGAAATTATCATCTCTCGGTTACAATGATACCACTATTGTAGTTTCTAACTTTATCAAGCTAGATAAGGTGAGGTTAACACCTTTAGTTGAACAGCTTGATGAGGTTGTGATTTCAGAAAAGTTTGAAGAGAAAACTATGATAGTAAATGAAATTTTGGAAGAAGATTTATGTGCTGGTTATGGTTCACATGCTGAAAATCCATGGATTGTAGCTTTGTATTTTCCTTTTATTAGTAATTATGAAGACACAGACTTTTTAAAATCTGTTAGGTTTCATTTTGGAAACTTTAAAAATAAAAAAGGAAAATTTAGATTACGTTTATTTTCTGTTGGTAATGATAGTTTGCCAGACCAAGATTTAATGAAGGAAAATGTAATTGTAAGTCTGAAAAAGAACCAGAAGACAGTTGATGTAGATATATCAGAATGTAGTTTGATTTTTCCAAGAGAAGGGTTTTATATTGCCATTGAATGGTTGTACATTCCTTATAACGAGCAAAAAATTGTTTATGTAGATGGACCTAAAAATAAAAACAAGCGTAAAGGAATAAAGTATAGTCCAACAATCTCTGCAACTTGCGAAGAAGAAGGAAAGTATAAAGTCGCAGTATATAACTCTGGCGTGTGGAGTTCTTATCTAGCAAGAGCCTACAAAAAAGAAGGACAATGGATACCCGCCATATCCTTAACCCTATCCAACTAATCCCTAACACCTAATTCCTATAACATGAAACTCATCTGCATAGGTCGCAATTATACAGACCACATCAAAGAATTAGAAAGCGAAAAACCTACCGATCCCGTAGTGTTTTTAAAGCCAGATACATCCATTTTATTAAAAAAACAACCGTTTTTTATACCAGATTTTTCAGATGATGTGCATCACGAAGTTGAAGTTTTGGTAAAAATCAAAAAAGTAGGGAAGTATATCGATAAAAAATTCGCACATAAATATTATGATGAAATCGGATTAGGAATCGACTTTACAGCAAGAGATTTACAAACACAATTAAAGGCCAAAGGCTTGCCTTGGGAAAAGGCCAAAGCCTTTGATGGTGCTGCTGTGATTGGAGAATGGTTGCCAAAATCAAACTTTAAAAATATCGATGATATTAACTTTAGTTTAAAGAAAAATGGTGAAGTCGTACAATTGAGCAATACCAAACTTATGCTTTGGAAGATTGACGAACTCATAGAATATGTGTCAAAATATTTTACTTTAAAAATTGGAGACATTATCTTTACCGGAACACCATCTGGAGTTGGTAAGGTTTTTGCAAACGATGAATTAAAAGGATATATTGAGGACCAAGAATTGTTTTCAATCAAAATAAAATAAATGGCAAAACATTATAAATTAGATCGCGTACGCGATATGGCTGATAATGACGAGGATTTCGTTATGGCTTTGGCAGCAGCATTCATAGAAGAAGTGCCAGAAGATGCAGAACGCTTAAGAAAAGCTGTGCCAGAACAGGATTTTTATGAAACGTATCAGGCTGCACACAAAATGAAACCAACTATAGAATTGTTTGATTTAGGAGTTTATGATGAGTTGATTGTGGTACAGGATTGGGGCAAATTTGAGCAAGCAGATAAAAACATTGATGCTCAGCTACAAGCGGTGCTAACAGCAGTTGAGAATGCTACTAACGAAATAAAAGCAGATTTCGGATTATAAATGCAAGCAGAAATTATAACAATTGGCGATGAAATCCTCATAGGCCAAATTGTAGATACCAACTCGGCATTTTTAGGTAAGGAATTCAATAAGATAGGTATTTCAGTTTATCAGATTACCTCTGTTCAAGATGATAAAGCCCATATACTTAAGGCTTTAAAAGAAGCCGAGGAAAACGCAGACATCATTATCATTACAGGTGGCTTAGGGCCTACAAAAGATGATATTACCAAGCATACCATTTGCGAATATTTTAATGATACTTTAGTTGAGAATAAAGATGTTTTGGCTCATGTAGAGTTTTTGTTTTCCAAATATATTGATACACCGATTTCAGATTTAAATCGAAAACAGGCTTTAGTACCATCCAAGGCTAAAGTACTTAAAAACGAATTTGGAACTGCGCCAGGCATGTGGCTAGAAAAAAATGGAAAAGTTTTTGTCTCGTTACCTGGTGTGCCCTATGAAATGAAGGCTCTAATTACAAATGAAGTGCTTCCGGCTTTACGTACAAAATTTAAGTTTCCCTATATAAAACACAAGACCTTATTGACCTATGGGTTGGGAGAAAGTGCCATTGCCAATAGAATTGAAGCTTGGGAAGATGCATTGCCTAATTTTATCAAATTAGCATATTTACCAAACTTAGGTAAGGTGCGTTTACGTTTGTCAGGTAAGGCCATGGATAAGGATAGTGTAGAAGCAGAATTAGAAAAGCAAATACAACTTTTAATACCTCAAATTGAAGATATATTTGTTGGGTTTGAAGACGATTTGTCTATAGAGGCGATTATTGGTAAGCAATTAACCCAACTGGGCAAAACTATTTCAATAGCAGAGAGTTGCACAGGAGGCCAAATAGCGAAAGCCATTACAGCAAATGCAGGTGCCTCAAAATATTTTAAAGGCAGTATTGTGAGCTACGCCACAGAGTCTAAAGTAAAGATTCTCCACGTTTCAGAAAAGGACATTGCAACTAAATCAGTAGTGAGTGAAGAAGTTGCCGAAGCTATGGCTGTTAATGTGCGTCAGTTGTTTAATTCGGATTATGGAATAAGTACTACGGGCAATGCAGGTCCTACAAAAGGGGATTCAGATGCTGAGGTTGGTACAGTATGGATTGCTATTGCTTCCGAGGAAGGCGTAAAAGCCGAAGTTTATAATTTTGGAAACCATCGTGATAAGGTAATAATGAAGGCAACTAATAAGTCTTTCGAAATGTTGCAAAAAGAAATATTAAAAAAGTAGAACTTTATGTTTGTTGAAACATAAAGTTTTACTAAATTTGCACCCTGTTTAAAATTAACGTACCTAAAGAAAGAATACAATGTCAAGAGTTTGTGAACTTACTGGGAAAAAAGCGATGGTTGGAAACAATGTTTCCCACGCTATGAATAAAACGAAACGCAAGTTTGATGCGAACTTGATTAAAAAGCGTTTTTACATCCCTGAAGAAGATAAGTGGGTAACATTAAAGGTTTCTACATCTGCATTAAAAACCATTAATAAAATTGGGATTTCTGCAGCATTAAAAGAAGCTAGAGCAAAAGGATTTTACAAATAAAAGCATACGCTAAAGTCAATTTATAATGGCAAAAAAAGGAAATAGAATACAAGTTATCTTAGAGTGCACAGAGCACAAGGCTTCTGGTATGCCAGGAACTTCAAGATATATTACAACAAAAAACAAAAAGAATACGCCAGATCGTATGGAGATTAAAAAATTTAATCCAATATTAAAGCGTATGACAGTTCATAAAGAGATAAAATAATAAATCATGGCAAAGAAATCAGTAGCGTCTTTACAGACAGGATCAAAAAGATTGACAAAAGCTATTAAAATGGTGAAATCACCTAAAACTGGTGCATACACGTTTGTGGAATCAGTAATGGCACCAGAATTTGTCGATGACTTTTTAAACAAAAAATAAGCCGCATTTAGATGTGGAATATATAAAACTGCTTTCATTTGAAAGCAGTTTTTTTATGGCTATATTTGAGCCCATCTGACAACTTAGCAGTACTTAAGAAAAGGCAAGATTATTGCCCTATGCAAAGCAAATAGAAACGAAATGAGTTTTTTTAAAAAAATATTTTCTTCTGAAAAGAAAGAAACCCTTGATAAAGGACTTGAGAAGTCCAAATCTTCTTTTTTTAATAAGTTAAATAAAGCTGTTGCAGGAAAGTCTAAGGTAGACGATGACGTTTTAGATAACCTTGAAGAAGTTTTGGTAACAAGCGATGTGGGTGTTAATACAACATTAAAGGTCATTGAGCGCATCGAAGAACGTGTGGCTAGAGATAAATATCTTGGCACTTCCGAACTTAACCAGATATTACGAGAAGAAATCGCAGCATTACTGTCAGAAACCAATTCTGGCGAAGACACCGATTATACAATTCCGGACCTGCCAGCCCAAGATAATGGTAAAAAAACACCTTATGTATTGATGGTCGTTGGTGTTAATGGTGTTGGTAAGACAACGACTATTGGTAAGCTAGCTTATCAGTTTAAAAAGAAAGGCTTAAAAGTAGTGCTAGGTGCAGCAGATACCTTTAGAGCAGCTGCGATTGACCAATTACAAGTTTGGGCAGATAGAGTAGAAGTACCAATGATCAGACAAGAAATGGGAAGCGATCCAGCTTCTGTTGCCTTTGATGCCTTACAATCTGGTGTTAATCAAGATGCTGATGTTATTATTATAGATACTGCAGGACGTTTACATAACAAAGTGAACTTAATGAATGAACTTTCTAAAGTAAAGCGTGTGATGCAAAAAGTTATTGGTGACGCACCTCACGATGTTCTTTTGGTTTTAGATGGCTCTACAGGACAAAATGCGTTTGAACAAGCTAAGCAGTTTACGGCAGCAACCGAAGTGACCTCATTAGCAGTGACCAAATTAGACGGAACTGCAAAAGGAGGAGTGGTTATTGGTATTAGCGATCAGTTTAAAATTCCCGTAAAGTATATCGGTGTTGGTGAAGGTATTGAGGACCTACAAGTATTTAATAAGTATGAGTTTGTGGATTCCTTTTTTAAATAATAAATAGATTTTGTCATGCTGAACTTGTTTCAGCATCTCATTTATCAAAAAATATAGACCTCACAAGTATCAAAAACTTATGAGGTTTTTTTATTCATGGTTTTCGTATTTTTATAAAAAATACTAACCATGCGCTATATTCTTTTTTTATCAATTTTCTTTTTTGTTTTTTCGTGTAAAGAAAATAAATCTCGTGAAGCGCGAGAGCCTATTTCAGAATCTGAAACTGTTGAAACCACTGCAGAAGAACAATCAGAGTTAGATGCAATTTCAACCAAGGATTTCAGGGAGTTTAAAGTTCTTGATTCTAAGAATCTTTCTAAAGCAGAGATTTGGTCAGCAATCAATCCTCAGATGGAAGATTTTATAGAGTCTGACTATAATCGCTTAAAGCCATTAATTTTAGAGCAGGATATTCCGACACTTCAGAAGCATATTTCTGATGGTAAATTTGGTTATGAAGAGCTGACTAAATTCTACTTGTATCGCATTAGAAAGTTTGATAGAGAAAATTCGTTGTCACTAAATTCAGTTATTTCAATAAACAGTAATGTGATAACTCAAGCAAAGTTTTTAGATGAAGAGCATGATACAGAATCAATTCATCCAATTTATGGCATGCCAATTTTACTTAAAGACAATATCAATGCGTCAGGTATGGCAACAACTGCTGGTGCAGTAGCGTTAAAAGATAATGTTACGGAGGATGCCTTCATCGTTCAACAATTAAGATCTAAATGTGCTTTAATTTTGGGTAAAGCTAATTTGAGTGAGTGGGCGTATTTCTTTTGTGGTGAGTGCCCGAGTGGATACTCAGCCATCGGTGGGCAGACCTTAAATCCTTATGGAAGACGTATCATTGATACAGGTGGCTCAAGTTCTGGTAGCGGAGTAGCAGCTTCCGCTAATTTTGCTGCAGCTACTATAGGTAGTGAAACCGCAGGTTCTATTTTATCGCCTGCTAGTCAGAATTCAGTTGTTGGGTTAAAACCAACGGTTGGTTTGGTAAGTCGAAGTGGTATTGTACCTATTTCTTCAACTTTAGATACAGCTGGTCCAATCACCAGAACGGTTATGGACAACGCTATAGTTTTGGATGCCATTTTTGGCGAAGATACATCTGATTCTAAATCGTTCATGATGATGTGGCAATCTGGTTTTTATACAAAAGATTTAAAAAGTGCCAGCTTAAATGGAAAACGCTTTGGTGCCCCAAAACGTTTAATGGCAGACACTTTGTATATAAATGCCTTGGAAGTTTTAAAACGGCAAGGTGCAGAAATAGTTGAGATAGATGAAGAACAATTAAGGTTACCAAACTTCATAAATCTTCTTAATCTTGATATGAAAAAGGATTTGCCAGCTTATGTGGATGCTCATGCCAATAAAAATATTCCAATCAGAACAGTTGTAGATGTCATAGAATTCAATCTAAAAGATTCTATAAAAACTATGCCTTATGGACAAAGTTTATTTAAAGGTATTGTTGCAGATAAGGGTGATACTAATTACTTAGAGCGGATTAAAGATACGTTGAGCAGAAATGGGAAGCAGTATTTTGACATCCCAATGAAGCAACACAATTTAGATGGATTTTTGTCTATAAATAATTATCATGCAGCTTTTGCAGCTGTAGCAGAATATCCAGCAATTACAGTGCCTATGGGTTACACTAGTAAAGGTGTTCCTGAGGGGTTGACTTTTATTGGTAAGCGACTTCAGGAAAAACAACTGTTAGAATGGGCTTATGCTTATGAGCAAGCTTCAAAGGCTAGAGTAGCTCCAAAAAATTATGACTAATTTAGTAAAGCATTAATTTTTTCCCACAAGTCATCATCAAAATTTGAGAGGGCAAAATTTTCGCCATCAGCAGCATCACCCATTCTAATGACTACAAGTTTTTTGCTTGGTACCACATAAATTTTTTGATCATTTTTTCCTAGTGCAGCATACATATCGTTTGGAGCATTAGGTATAAGTTCACCCGGAAATTGAATTTGTAGTTGCGGTAATCTATAGGATGATTTTCCATTTAACCACCAGAGATAGCCGTAAGATAGATTAAGATTTTGAGAGCTATTTACGGCATCATTTAAGTATGCTTCAGGAATGATTTGTTCAC
Organism: Winogradskyella sp.; assembly: GCA_020435515.1. Taxonomy (GTDB): domain Bacteria; phylum Bacteroidota; class Bacteroidia; order Flavobacteriales; family Flavobacteriaceae; genus Winogradskyella. Next base: position 13,979 of record JAGQZO010000086.1, read on the forward strand.
TTTCCCATTTTCCGTTGGCATAGGTTAAAAGCCCAAAACGTGCCATGCTTCTAGTATTACTCCAATATACACTTAAATCTCCCAAAGCTATCCAACTACCATTCATACCAATGGGATTTTTTAATTTTGATGTAAAATAATCCTCCCAAGTTTGATTTGTAGCTTGGGCCACAACATCTTGCATTTTTACATAGACATTATGGTACGCCCAGCGTGTACCAGCATCAGCTATATATTGGAGATTAGAAGGAGAAACATCATCACCTAGGCTATCATCTAAACCAGAAGACATAGTTAATAAATGCTTACAGCTTATTAGATTTTCTTTTTCAAGATTGGCACTTGTCCAACCTGTGCCTAGGTAATCGGAAACTTTGTTTTCAATATTTATGTAACCTTCTTCTTGTGCAATACCAGACAAAGCCGTAGTCAAGGTTTTCCCAGCACTTGCCCAATACCAAATGGAATTACTAGTGTGATTGTTCATATAGTGTTCAACCACTATTTTTCCATTATGAAGCATCATAAAACTCTTGGTGTTTTTTTCTTCAAGAAAGTCCAACAAAGGTTGAAGCTGGTCTTCATTCCAACCTAATTCTGTAATAGATTTTGTTTCCCAAGCATCAGAATTTATTGGAGGAAAATAAATGTCTTCAATTTGAGGGTCAGGGTTGCTAGGAGGGTCGTTGTCGTTGGAGCATGACAAAACCGTTAATAAACCAAATAATACAAGTGCAATTTTTGGTGATTTCATGGTTATGTTTTTATATAAGACCGACTAAATATACAAAAGGTTTAAATTCCGTTGTATCTTTGCCCACTGATTTAAATTAAACTTCTGCTTTAGCGGAAAATGCTTATGAGAACTAAAACACTTAAAAAGAATAGGATTAATGTTGTTACCCTTGGTTGTAGCAAAAATGTTTACGATAGTGAAGTTTTGATGGGACAACTAAAAGCTAGTGGTAAAGATGTGGTACACGAGCAAGAAGGCAATGTCGTTGTTATAAACACTTGTGGATTTATAAACAATGCTAAGGAAGAAAGCGTTAACACCATTTTGCATTACATGCAGAAAAAAGAAGATGGTGAAGTTGATAAGGTCTTTGTCACAGGGTGTTTAAGTGAGCGCTATAAGCCAGATTTACAAAAGGAAATCCCTAACGTAGACCAGTATTTTGGCACCACAGAATTACCAAGTTTATTAAAAGCATTGGGTGCAGATTATAAACACGAGTTAATAGGAGAGCGTTTAACCACAACACCAAAAAACTACGCCTATCTAAAAATTGCTGAAGGTTGCGATAGACCTTGTAGCTTCTGTGCTATTCCATTGATGCGTGGTAAGCATAAAAGTACACCAATCGAAGATTTGGTGGTTGAAGCTGAAAAATTAGCCGCTAATGGAGTAAAGGAACTCATACTTATTGCTCAGGATTTAACCTATTATGGGTTGGACTTGTACAAAAAGCGAAATCTAGCTGAGCTTTTAGAGCATTTGGTAAAGGTAGAAGGTATCGAATGGATACGTTTACATTATGCGTTTCCAACAGGTTTTCCAATGGATGTATTGGACATCATGAAACGTGAGCCTAAGATTTGTAATTATTTGGATATTCCTTTGCAACATATTTCTGATTCCATTTTAAAAAGTATGCGTCGTGGCACTACTAAAGAAAAAACGACAAAGCTCTTAAAGGAATTTAGAGCTAAAGTGCCAGAAATGACTATAAGAACGACCTTAATCGTTGGGTATCCAGGAGAGACGGAAGAAGACTTTGAAACCCTAAAACAGTGGGTCAAAGAGATGCGTTTTGAACGTTTGG
>JAGQZO010000087.1:0-4825 GCA_020435515.1 Winogradskyella sp.
GCTATTCTATTTCTAGCATTTGTATACTCTTCTGATCCTGGATTAAATTCACCTAATATTTGCTCTTGCTCATCTCTATCATTTGCCAAAGCTTTATAGTCTACGCCGTTAACTAAAGAATACGGAAACGAGAATTTGGCAGAAGCCGTAAAACTTGAGCCTCCTGTTGGGAATATTGGATCTGTATATAAGTTATTTCTACTTAAACCAATGGTGTAAGAAAGGTTATTTGATGTACCGTTACCAAAGGTAAACAACCCTGTATTATAGTTATTTAAATCATAGTTTTGATAACTTAAAGCTTGGGAAAGCAAAAAATAATCATCTGGTTTTGACAATCTTGTTGATACACCTAATGTTAAACCTAAAATATTAAAACTTTGGCTCTTATCTGCTCTTCTAGTTTGTTGATTAAACAAGAACTGTCTAGAATAAGATAAGGATGTTGATAACTGAAATGGTTTTTTACCACCCAACCATGGTTCACTAAATGAGAAACTATAAGTTTGGAAGAATTGACTCGCCTGTAATCTCAATGCTAAACTCTGCCCATCTCCTCTTGGTACAGGCTTGTAAGCGTCTTTCTTAAAAATATCTTTAATTGCAAAGTTGTTAAACGATAAACCTAAGGTACCGATAAAACCACCTCCACCATAACCACCTTGCAATTGTATCTGGCTAGATCCTTGTTCCGCAACCTCATACTCAATATCTAAAGTACCATCTACAGGATTAGGATTTTTAATATTAGGAACAAGCTGTTGAGCATCAAAAAATCCTAATTGCCCAAGCTCTCTCAAAGTTCTAATAATTTGAGATTTGCTATACAATTCTCCTGGTCTAGTTCTTATTTCCCTATAAATAACATGGTCATTAGTAACATCGTTTCCTTTAACAGTAACGTTATTAAAATAAGCTGGTTTACCTTCGGATATACGAATCTCCATGTCAATAACGTTCCCTTCAGCACTAACCTCAACCGGGTTTATTGTAGAAAACATATAACCAGTGTTTTGATAAGCGTTTACTAAACTTTGAGCATCAGGATCGTTTGGATCATCTATACGTTCTCTTAGTTCCACACCATTATAAGTATCGCCTTCTTTTATACCCAACAAGAGTGCTAACTGCCTGTCACTATATACGGTATTTCCGACAAAATCAATTTTACCAAAGGTGTATTTTTCGCCTTCCTCTACTTCAATGTTTAAACTAATAGTTTTGTCATTGTTATAAATTATTGAATCTGAAATAATTCTGGCATCTCTATACCCTTTTTCTTTATAACGGTCTACAATACTTACCAAATCTTCTCTAAAATCTTCTTCTATATACTTTGAGCGTTTGAAGATTCTATGTGGACTAAGGCTTTTTTTCTTGGTATTCTTCATAGCCTTACGAAGCTTTTTGTCCGACAGCTTTTCGTTTCCAATGAAATTGATTTGCTTTACTTTTACTTTTTGCCCTTTATCTATCTTAATTTTCATGTTAACACGCTCTTTCTCTACAGAATCAATGACTTCTGAAGTTTGAATGTTAACTTTAGCATTTAAAAAACCCTTCTTTTTGTACTTATTGGTTAAATAGTTTCTTGTAGTTGCAATAAGGTTTTCTGTAACCTTAACTCCAGATTGGAGTTTATTTTCCGTTATAATTTCATCTTTCTTACCTTTCTTAACACCTTCAATCGTAAGGTCTTTAAGTTCTGGCAGATCCATAAGACGGATTTCTAAATTAGCATTCCTACCATCTATGTCAGTAATAAAAATATCAATACTGCTAAATAAATTAGACTTCCATAAGGTTTTAACAGCATTCGCAATTTTTTCACCTCCTACTTGAATTTCTTCATCTTTTCTGAGCTTAGAATAGGCAATAATGGTTTGCGGACTAAAGTTTGTGTTTCCCGTAACCGTAATTTCTTTGATTAAATACTTGGCACCGTCTTGAACTTGTGCATTACCCAAAAAAGGCATTGTAAAAAATAACACAACACCAATTAATTTAGCAAGGGATTTTGATGTTTTTTTATGAGGTAAGTTGTTCACTTGTTTTTCCAAATCTTCGTTCTCTATTTTGATAATTTATAAGCGCTTCGTACAAATGCTCTTTGTTGAAATCTGGCCATAAAATATCTGTAAAATATAATTCAGCATAGGCTATTTGCCAAAGTAAAAAATTACTAATTCGTTGCTCACCACTAGTGCGAATTAGTAAGTCTACGTCTGGTAAATTTTGCGTGTAAAGATGCTTATTTATAATTGATTCATCAATACTTTCAGGAGAAATTATATTATTTTTAACTTTAACTGACAATTCTCTAATAACATTAACAATTTCTTCACGAGAACCGTAGCTTAACGCCAAGGTTAATGTCATATTTGTATTGTTTTTTGTTTTTTCTATAACATCCAATAACTCTTGATGGGCTTTTTTTGGCAAATCTTGTAGGCAACCAATAGCAGACAGTTTTATGTTATTATCCTGCAAGGTCTTTATTTCCTTTTTTAACGATTTTACCAGAAGCTTCATAAGGGTTTGCACCTCTAGTTTTGGTCTATTCCAGTTTTCTGTTGAAAAAGCATAAAGTGTTAGGTTTTTTATACCCAATTCTGCGCTAGCTTCAACAACTTGTCTCACAGCTTTAGTGCCATTTTCATGACCTATGACGCGCATTAGCCCTTGCTGTTTAGCCCAACGCCCATTGCCATCCATAATAATGGCTATATGGTTTGGAAGTTTTTCTTTATTTACTTTTTCTTTTAAACTCATTTAAAATCCACAATAACATGGTCTTCGACCAAAGGTGTAAGTTAAGGTTATTCCTGAAAACACATACCAATCATTGCTATTAGTATTTCCAAAGCTTAGCTGCTCCCTGAATTCATTATCCGGTACACTTCCGTCAAGTTCATCAGAAAACGTATATCTAGCACCTATCTCTACTCCTAAAACCAGATGATTACTAATATTTGTTTTATACCCTAAAACCATAGGTATACCATAGGCCCAGCTACTGGTATCTTCTGAAGTATACTGCCCATTTTGTGTAAAATAATAATTATCGTGATTTGCTACCGAAACACCTGTATACAAATACGGAGTGCCTTTTATACCACTAGTATGCAAATCGAAATCCCAAAACGTAAATTCCATACCTGCTGAAATCTCAAGAATACTTGTATTAAACTTGTAACCTCTTTGGATTCTTCTAGGATCATCAGATTTTCCATCAACCCCTTCCAAATCTGAAAATATAATTGATACTCTATATGAGTGTCTTGGACTTCTATTCCACTTAAAAATACCACCAACAGCAAGCTGATTTGGCGATATGTAATTTGTAGCTCCTACATCTCCTATAAAATTACTTCCACCAGCAAATATACCAACCTCATAGATTTGAGCATTAGTATTTTGCATAAAAAATACACTTGTAAAAATTAGGAATAAATACCTCATAAATTTTTCAAAGTTTGCAAATATAACAATTATGATTAGCCTATTACAATTTGACACAAATTGTCTATGAGATAAACAGTATTTACAGGCTTTTATTGTATGAAGCAGGCTTAATTACGACGGTCTTCCCCCCAAAGTAATTTTTTTCTCAAGGTGTCTAAAAATGTTTCATTTAGTCGCTCAACCATTTTAATTGCAAAATCAGCTTTTTGTACAGTTACAATTGTAGTATTAGGTAATGTAACTATTCTTGAGTCTAACGACATTAAAAATTGATCCTCTCTTCCATCTACCTTAAAGGTAACAGTAGTTTTATCTGGTATTATTAATGGTCTTGCACTCAAATTATGTGGTGCAATTGGTGTAAGTGCAAAATTATTTGCCTCTGGAGTAATAACTGGACCACCACAACTTAAGGAATAACCTGTTGAACCAGTTGGTGTAGATAAAATAAGCCCATCTGCCCAATATGATGTTAAGTATTCATCATCGAGATGTGTCTCTACAGTTATCATTGAAGTGGTGTTCTTTCTACTCAAAGCAATCTCATTTAGTGCAAAGTTGGTTTCACCTATTGCACTACTATTCGGTAATGTTGTAACACTTAGCAGTGATCGCTCAGATATTTTATAGTTTCCATTAAAAATTTCGGCAAGTGCAGATTCTATCTCGTCGGTTTGTATCGTAGCCAAAAATCCTAATCGCCCTGTATTAATACCAACTATAGGAATGCCTAAATCTCTCACATAGGTTATGGCTCTCAATATGGTACCATCACCACCAATGCTTATCAACAAATCAAAGCTACGGTCTAATTCAACAAACCTTCTTATAGCAGAACTCTGCTGCATCTCAGCGCTCTGTTGTTTTAAAAAATTAGACTCTATGTAAACGCCAACCTTTTTGTCTAGCAATACATCTAGAAGAATTTCAAAAGCCTTCTGAGTAGAATCTTTGGTGTAATTCTGACCGTAAACTGCAATCTTCATCATTACATATTTAGGTATTTGTCCAAATATTGCGAACGCTCCTTAAGACTTTCTATATAAGAATCTTCTTCGTGACCTGAAACAATATTATAACTGTAGCGTCTAAAAGTCTGGATAATCTCATTCAAACTTGTATTACCTATTTTTAGAGTAATCTGAACCAAGTCTGAACTCATTTTAGAAATAAATGCCCCTAATAATTTGGCATCGTTAGACTCAACAATCTGACTAATTTCACTGAACGAATAATCATGGATGCCTTTTTCTACAATAAGGATTCCGCCTGGTTCAGCAAAAAAAGGTGTCTCATTAAACAGATGGATGATATCGTTAAGTTCATAATATCCCAGATATGTGTTTTTTTCATCTAAAAC
>JAGQZO010000087.1:4930-5988 GCA_020435515.1 Winogradskyella sp.
CTAATAGATACAGCACTATCAAAACAATGCACATCGGTTTCTGACACACAGCCCATGTATACTCCTTCGTTCTGAATTGGTATGTGCGAATAGGTAAGCTGATTAAACAGCATCTGCAAATCGCCTATTTTATCAGTGATTTTAAGTGGTTTTATATCGTTTATAATAAAATCTTGTAGTTGCATGTTTTGAGTTTGTATATCTTGCAAATTAATCAAAAATAACAACAAAAACCCAAGATGAGTTCTGTATTTTTGTTGTTCAAAATTTAATAGAAATGACAAAATTAAGTGTCAACATTAACAAAATAGCAACACTAAGAAACAGTCGTGGCGGCAATGTGCCAAACGTGGTACAATTTGCTAAAGATGTGCAACGTTTTGGTGCAGAGGGCATAACTGTTCATCCAAGACCAGACGAAAGACACATACGCTACCAAGATGTTTACGATTTAAAATCGGTGGTAACCACAGAGTTTAATATTGAAGGGAATCCTATACCAAAATTTATTGATATGGTTTTAGAAGTGAAACCCACTCAGGTAACCTTAGTACCAGATGCTGAAGATGCCATAACCTCTAATGCAGGCTGGGACACCCTAAAGCATAAAGATTTTCTTATTGATGTTATTAAAGAATTTAAAAATAACGGTATTAGAACTTCGATTTTTGTAGATCCAGATTTACACCAAATAGAGGGTGCTAAAGAAACAGGCACTGAAAGAATTGAACTATACACAGAGTCTTACGCCCATCAATTTAGCTTAGGAAACAAAGAAGGCATAAAACCTTATATGGAATGTGCCGGTTTAGCTAATACATTAGGTTTAGGTATCAATGCTGGACATGATCTATCTTTAGACAACATCAAGTATTTTAAAGAAAATATTACAGGCCTTTTAGAGGTTTCTATAGGACATGCGCTTATTTCTGAAAGTCTTTATCTAGGTGCCAAAAATGTGATTACAATGTATTTAGATAAATTAAAATGATTCTACATTCTAACATCATAGGCGAAGGTAAACCATTTGTAATTCTGCATGGCTTTTTGGGCATGGG
>JAGQZO010000088.1:0-584 GCA_020435515.1 Winogradskyella sp.
CCATCCAACGAAACATCAGATTTTAGATGGTGAAACTTTATTTTGTGACGTTTAAGAATTTCAGCTAAATGATAGGTTTTAGCAGCATCCTTTTCATCACCAAATACTATGGCTTTATCTCCTTCTTTTGAAGCTTCTTTACGAGCATTTTTATAAAAATCATGTTGATATTTTAAAATATCTTCTCGCATTCCATTAGCAGCTTCTAGAGTGGACAGAGCAGCGGTAAATTGGTTTTTAATTGTAAAAGGGAAGGTAAGGAGTCCGTTGTCACTTTCTTGTACATGACCACGAGAACTGGCTTGTTCGAATAAAATTCCAATTCCACCATTTATGTCAGGAAAAGTAGAGCCTTTACCATAATAAAAATCGTCAAAGTTTTCTTCGGAATAGTATAAAGAACCGATTTTATCTAAAGCTTTTGCATGGTATTTGGCAATTCCTTTTGTTAGTTCCTGATTCATTTTCGGTGTTAATGGATGTGTACGCGACGGAATGCCTGGTTGGAAAAAGAAGCTAGCATTGGTACCCATTTCATGATGATCAGTTAAAATATTTGGTAACCAATCATGAAAGGTTTTTAT
>JAGQZO010000088.1:740-10581 GCA_020435515.1 Winogradskyella sp.
AATCCATCTGGGTTTAAAGATGGGTCAAATAGAATAACTGTATTGTTGAGTAGGTTTTCAATTTCTGAGCCTTCTGCTGCTGCAAGGTAATATGCCAAAGCTAATGCAGCATTAGATCCGCTTGGCTCATTACCATGTATAGAAAAACCTTGGTAGACAACTATTGGTCTGTTGCTAACACTTGTGTTATCTGTTTCGGTGGCTTCTATATGTTGCTGTTTAATGTTGTCTAAATTAGAATGATTAGTTGGTGAAGTAATGGTTAATAAAATTAACGGTCTACCTTCAAAAGTTTGCCCTCTGTCTTCAATTGTGATACGATCTGAAACTTTGGCAAGCTCTCGCATATACTGCACAAGTTTGTCGTGTGTAATGTGCCACTCACCAACTTCGTGTCCAATAATGCTTTTTGGTGTTGGAATATTGGTATCATACTCTACATTCTGAGGGAGATAATATGATAAGTCTGTTTGGGATTGTAAAAAGAGAAGGGAGAAAAATAAAAGAAAAAATAAAGCTATGCGCTGCATGGTTTATAAAGTTGGTTAAAGCCTAAAAATAAAAAACCCTGACTAAAATTTGTCAGGGTTAATTATAATTTAACAGAAGTTAATTCTAAATATCGTCAAAGCTTATATCTGTAAAACTATCAGTTCCATTTAAGTCTCCAGATGTTTTAGCTTCTTGTGTTTCGAAGTCGTCTTCTCGTTTAAAATCCTTTTGATGACGCTCGCTAATCACCTCTTCTCCTTTTTCGTTGATGATGTAATCAGTCATTTCGGCTAAAATCTCATTAAACTCAGAAAAATCTTCTTTGTATAAATAAATTTTGTGCTTTTTGTAATGGTAAGAACCGTCGTCGTTTGTGAATTTTTTACTTTCGGTGATGGTTAGGTAGTAATCGTCTGCTTTTGTTGCTCTAACGTCAAAGAAATAAGTTCGTCTTCCTGCGCGTAGTACTTTAGAATAAATTTCTTCTTTATCCGTCATTTCATAATCGCTCATAAATCAATCTTTTTTAATTTCAACTCAAAAATCTAAAAAAAAAGTAAACTGGCAAATAATTTATTGCATTTCTTTTTCTGAGAGTTGTTTTGTGTAGAGTTCCTTATAATATCCTTCAACATTAATAAGATTTTCATGATTCCCAGTTTGTATAACTTTACCATCCTCTAGCACAATAATCTGATCTGCATTTTTTGCGGAAGATACACGGTGACTCACAATAATGGTGGTTTTGTCTTTGGTTAATCTTACTAAATTTTTAAGAATTTTTTCTTCGGTCTCAGTATCTACAGCAGATAGACAATCATCAAATAAAAGGATTTCAGGCTTTTTAATAATAGCTCTCGCAATAGATACTCGTTGCTTTTGTCCACCAGATAGCGTTATACCTCGCTCACCTAAAACAGTGTCATAACCTTTACTGAATCCAATTATATTTTTATGAACTTTAGCATCTTTGGCTGCTTCAATTACCTCTTCATCAGTTGCATCTTCTTTACCGAATTTTATATTATTTTTTATGGTATCTGAAAACAAAAATGCATCTTGAGGTACATAACCAATACTCTCTCTTAGGCTATATAAGTTGAGCTCTGATATTTTTTTATTGTCTACTAAAATACTCCCATTATCAATATCATAAAGTCTACCAATAAGGTCCAGGATTGTAGACTTGCCCGACCCTGTTTTGCCCAATATAGCTAAGGTTTCGCCAGACTTTAATGTAAAACTAACATCTTTTAAAGCTTCGATGTTTGTATCTGGATACACAAAGGAAACGTTCTTAAATTCAATATCACCTTTAATGGGTGTAAGCTCGGTTGTGGTATTTCTAATTTCAGGTTCAGTTTTTAGAAACTCATTAATGCGCTCTTGAGATGCTTCAGCTTGTTGCACCAAAGAAGTTACCCAACCTACAGTAGCTACAGGCCATGTAAGCATATTTACATAAATGATAAACTCTGCAATGGTACCAATATGTTCAATCTCGCCATTCATATATTGCATTCCACCAACATATATAACAATGAGGTTGCTGACTCCAATCAATAAAATCATTAAAGGAAAGAAAAGTGCTTGTACCTTGGTGAGGTTAATTTGCTTTTGTCTGTTTTCTGCAGAAAGTTCTTCAAATTCAGAATTAGTTTTTGGCTCTATTCCATAAGACTTAATAACCGAAATCCCACTAAAGGTTTCCTGTGCATAAGTAGATAATGTAGATAAGGATTGTTGAACAATAGTACTACGTTTATTTATGAGCCTGCTTAATTTGTAAATAGAAACCGATAGTATTGGTAATGGTAAAAGTGTATATAATGTTAGCTTTGGCGCTGTATTTATCATGTATATAATTGCTACGGTAAATAAAGTGATGGTATTGATAGTGTACATTAAAGCAGGTCCAACATACATGCGTACTTTACCTACGTCTTCACTAATGCGATTCATTAAATCACCTGTTCGGTTAGACTTGTAGAAATTTAAAGATAGAACTTGGTAGTGTTGATAGATTTCATTTTTTAAATCGTATTCAACATATCTTGATACGTTTATGATGGTTTGTCGCATCAAGAATGTAAACAAACCAGCAATAATGGCTGCGCCAATAATCAATAAAACATTGGTTATAAGATCATTCTTAAAAACCTCATAGCTGATTTTACCACTTAACTTATCTGAAATTATATTAATGGAATCTCCAACAAAACGTGGTGTAAACATGACAAATATCTTGGAAACTATGGTGATTATTACACCAATGATTAGTTGATATCTGTATTTATAAAAGTATTTATTTAAATGTTTTAGTGCCTTCATGCTGCATTTGGTCAGTCAAAAGTATTATGATAATCTGATTTTGACGTTAATATTTTGCTAATCCTCTAATTATAATTTATTTTTGCACGCTGTTTTTAAATTTTTTTCAAACAGCCTTAAATCTTAAATCAAAAATGACTTCAGAATTAATAAGTTCTAAAGAACTTGCAAAAGCAGACCCTGTGTTTGGTCAAGTTTCATTTGATGACCATGAACAAATCGTTTTCTGCAACGACAAAGATACTGGTTTAAAAGCTATAATAGGCATACATAACACTGTTTTAGGTCCTGCTTTGGGAGGTACCAGAATGTGGAATTATAACAACGAGTGGGAAGCACTTAACGATGTGCTACGCTTATCTCGTGGTATGACCTTTAAATCTGCTATCACTGGATTAAACTTAGGTGGTGGTAAAGCTGTAATTATTGGAGATGCCAAAACCCAAAAAACACCAGAACTTATGCGTCGTTTTGGGGAATTTGTACACTCTCTAAGCGGAAAATATATTACTGCAGAAGATGTTGGCATGACAACTCAAGATATGGATACTGTAAGAGAAGTAACTCCATATGTTACAGGTATTTCAGAAAGCAAAGGTGGTGCAGGTAATCCTTCGCCGATTACGGCTTATGGCGTATTTATGGGTATGAAAGCGGCTGCAAAATTCAAGTATGGTTCAGATGTCTTAGAAGACAAATCGGTATATGTACAAGGTATTGGTCATGTAGGGGAAGCTTTGGTAGAACATTTGGTCAATGAAGGAGCAAAAGTGACTATTGCAGATATCAATCAAGAGCGATTAGAAGAAATACGCTCTAAGTATGATGTAACTATATATGGTGGTAATGATATTTACAGCGAACCTATGGATATTTATGCACCTTGTGCTTTAGGAGCAACTATTAATGATGATACTATTGATAGAATACAAGCTGATATTATTGCAGGTGCTGCAAATAACCAGTTGGCCGAAGAGAATAAACACGGTAAAATTTTACACGAAAGAGGTATAATATACGCACCAGATTTTTTAATTAATGCGGGAGGAATTATAAACGTTTATGCAGAGTTGGAAAACTACGATAAACAAGAAATAATGCGCAAAACTGAAAATATTTATAATACCACGCTAGAGATTTTGGATAATGCCAAAGTTAATAATATTACTACGCACACAGCGGCATTAAACATAGCAAGAGAGCGTATAGAAACTCGTAAAAGAGAAAATTCTAAATAATTTTTTTACGACTTAAATAATAGTATTTTTGCAAGGTGAATCAAGTGCGATTCACCTTTTTTAGTAACCTATATAAAGCAGTTCTTTATACATGCTCAACAGAAGACACATCAGAATAAAAGTAATGCAGTCGTTGTATGCTTTTAAAGGTAACGAGAGTGATGACTTGGCAAAAGACGAAAAGTTTTTGATGCACAGTTTAGATAGCATGTTTGATCTATACCTCTCTATATTGGCTTTGCTCACCGAATTGCACAAAAAGAGTAAAGACTATAATGAGAAACTTCAAAAGAAGCTTTTGAGCTCAGACTCTGATAGAAATCCAAATACCAAGTTTCAGGATAATTTATTGCTAAATATCATCAGCAATAATAAGATGTTACAAGAAATTATCACAAAGCGAAAATTGAATTTTTGGGATCTCGATTTTGAGTATGTAGATATACTTTTTCAAGATATAAAGAAAAGTAAGTTGTATAATGATTATATAAGTGATTCTGAAACTGGATTAAAGGCGGATAAGAAATTTATTATAGACATATATACAGAAATTATAGCCCCAAACGATAAGCTCTACGATTATTTTGAAGATAAAAAATTAACATGGATAGACGACTTTCCTGTTGTAAATACGGTGCTTTTAAAAGTGTTGGGCAAAATAAAACTTACGTCACCAGAGACTAAGTTATTGCCAGATTTATACAAGGACGAAGACGATAAAGAGTTTGCAAAAGAATTATTCAAAAAAACGATACTCAATACTTCTAAATTTTCGAAAGAAATAGCTGAAAAAACCACTAATTGGGATACGGAACGTTTGGCTAGTTTAGATGGTTTGCTATTAAAAATGGCATTATGCGAATTTCAGAAATTTCCATCAATACCTCATAAAGTAACCATTAACGAATATCTAGAAATTGCTAAGGAATACTCTACACCAAAGAGTAGCTTATTTATAAATGGCATACTAGATAAAATCGTTAAAGAATATCAATCAAAAAACTTGCATCCTAAAACAGGAAGAGGTCTGATGTAAAGGGTTAGACACAATGTTTCTTTGGTAAACCTGTTAAGGACATTCTAAAAAGTTTTAATTGCTGGGAATAATTGTTACCTTTGACAACTCAGAAAACAAATTAGTATTAATTAAAATATAAGTAATGAAAAAGATTATCTTAGGATTTAGTGCATTATGCATGGTAGCTTTTACTTCTTGTAAAGATGATGCAGCTAGTAAAGTAAATTCAGAAAATGTAGCTGTTGCTGCAGAGAGAGATGCCAATGCGGGTAATTTTCCAGTAATGGAATTGGATAAAATGGAACACGACTTTGGTACTATTGAAAACGGAACTCCTGTAGAAACCGTTTTTAAATACACAAACAAAGGAAACTCTATGCTCGTGGTAAGCAATATTAAGAGTACTTGTGGTTGTACAGTGCCATCTAACTATACTAAGGAAGTTGCTCCAGGTGAAACAGGTGAATTTACTGTAAAGTTTAATGGTAAAGGAAATGGTAAAGTATCTAAGTCTTTAACAATTACAGCTAACACTGAAAAAGGTACAGAGGTTGTTAAAATTACAGCAATGGTCAATAATCCAGAAGCGGCTCAAAAAGCAGCAGCTCAGAAATCGGCAACGCCAACTAACCCAATGCTTAGTACTAAAACATCTACTAAGCCTGGCCACGAAGGGCATAACCACGACTAATATTTAATATGGAAGGATTAGGTTCATTTTTACCATTCATTGCCATTTTTGCTGTGATGTATTTCTTTATGATTGCACCACAGATGAAGAGAGCAAAACAAGAGAAGAAATTTGCCAGTGAGTTAAAGCGTGGTGATCGTGTGATTACTAAAAGCGGAATGCATGGCAAAGTTGTAGAGCTAAATGATAAGGATAGCAGTTGCGTTATAGAAACGTTAGCTGGTAAAATTAAGTTTGATCGCTCTGCTATCTCAATGGAAATGAGTAAAAAGTTAAACGCACCAGCAAAATAAATTAAGTTGGTATTAAATATAAAAAGCCACTCTGTACAGAGTGGCTTTTTTTGTTTTATCAAAATTAGATTAGCAATTTTTATATTTATCATGTAAACCTTTTTGTTCCAATATCATTGGAATGATTTTTTCTAAGCGTCTTATCTTGGTAGCTTCTCTTTTGGCTTCTAATATGTGTTCACAATATTCGCGCTTACAAGATGTAGATAATTTTTCAAAAGCTTGTTTTAACTCTTTGTCTTTTGATATTTCACTTTCTAATTCTTTTGGGATTGCTATTGGCTTTGTGTTTCGTTTAGGTGTTATTTCTTTGCCCAAGCGTTGATTCTCAATAGCCTCTTTCACATAATTTAAAATAGCACTTTTATTAATGTCTGCTTTAGATTCAAAACGCATTTGTCTTAAAGCCTTGGTTTTGTTTTCTTGAGCATTTACAAGTAGATTGGCTTCATCTTTTAAAAAAACACCTTGAAAAAACCAAATACCGAAATGATTTTTAAAGGCGCCTAAACCAATAACATTTTTATCATTGAGTGTATAAGTTGGCGCACTCCATTTAAGAGTTTCTTCTAATTCGGTAGAATTAATAATAGCTCTTAAAATAGAGAGCTCTTCTGCAAAGTGTTCATTTAACTCTATGTATTCTTCAACCGATGAGATTTTTTTCATTTTTAACTAGGCTTTAGAACTCAAATTTACATTTTTATATAATGGTAGTTAGTTATCATTTTCAGTTTAAGTTTCATTTGTCAAATCTTTTAAGAAGCAAATCATCTTTGCTAATGTGTAAATTTTGATTAAGTTTACACTAACCAGTTTGCTCTATCTACAATTTCTACTTCTTCATTTTAAATGTTGGTTATGGGATGTCATTAAATCAACTTATTATCTAAATTTTGGCAAAATGAAGAGTTCACATTATATCATCTTTACATTTACATTCCTACTTCTATTTGTTCATACTAAAATCCATGTAAAAGACTCAGGGAATTTTGGAAATGGAAATTTTGAAATTACATCAGTTTTAGAAGTAAATGATCTAACAAGCTTAGGGCAATTACGATTATCACTTTACGAAAGTAGTGCTTTAGCTAATAACGAAAGCGCTGCAGATGGTGTTTTAATTTTGTTCGATACCAATGGCAATAATGGAGTTGATGCCAATGACGCACCAGACATCACCAATCTTGATGAAAATTTTTCAACTAATAATGATGGTGTCCTGTTGAGTATTGAAAGTAGAGCGGCACCAGTAGACCTAGAAGAAATCCAATTAGAGGTTAATACATATAGAAGTACTAACTATACAATTGTATCTGAAGGTATCTCTATGCAAAATGCTATTGCATTTTTATATGATAATTATACAGGCATAAGTACAGAAATTCCACAAAATGGAATAATAAATTATGACTATTCTATTAATTCAGGTGTTGCTGAGTCAATTGCAGGCAATCGTTTTAAGATTGTTTTTGAGGTTGAAACCTTATCCATCAGCACCAGTGGTTTAGAGGAGATATCACTATACCCAAATCCAACGGATCTCGGTAAATTCTATATAAATATTCCACTGGGTATGGATAATCTTAACATTTCAATATATGATATATTAGGATCTAGGATATATTCCAGTAGTGGATATAGTGGTGGAAGTACAATAACCATTGTTACTGATGATATCCTAAGTGCTGGCACATACTTTGTAGAGTTTGAATCCCAAAGTAAAACAATGGTTAAAAAGTTAATAGTTATTTGATAAAGGATTTGTTCAAGTTGCTAAAGTATTAGCTTTAAATAGTTATACAGGGTTTGGGTAATTCTGCCTTCTCAAATTTTATTTAACTAAGTACCAAAAAGAATTAACTGCTAATCCTACTCAATATATAATGGATTATTGCTTAAATAATAATCACAATCTCATTTTTTTTGTTAAATGATTTAATACTGTTAAAAGAAAATATTAACATTTTAACGATTTGTTTAACATTTCTTTAATATTGAAAATAATTTTTTATTACATTGTAGTGCTATTAATCATTAACTATCTAAACTTGTTTTCAATAATTACGTTTCACTCATTAGCTTAGTTTCTCGTTTGCATACATTTGGTTTGTACTATAAATATATAGTATTCACGAAATGAATGTTTAGACATACTATAATTAATGTTTTACAAGTTTACTTTTTTTGATTTAGGCATAACACAAAGTGGTGCCCACATTCTACAATAACTTACTGCTTTCCTTTTTATAAAGGATGTTTTTGGTATAATATCAACTATTACTAACATTAATTAACCATTACATTATGAGCAGTCATACCTTAAAATTTAATTCATCATAGATGTACTAAGTGGCCTCAATGAAGATTCTAACCTAATTAGCTAACTTAAAGTAAATTTTATGAAAAAAATTATTTATGCATGTGTTGTTTTGCTAGCGTTTTGCTGGCAAAGTAATGCGCAGTTTACATTTTCACCAATAGCAGGTCCCACAAATGTGGCTGCTGGTGCACCTGTAACTTTAGATCTTAATGATGCTGCAAATACAGCTGGTGTAACAGCTGGTCAATACGCAACATTTACGATTACTGTAGATTGGGTAGCAGGTACAGGAAATCCATGGTCAACTGAAGCAGAAATGCAGGTTACTACTTCAGCTGGTGTTGCTGACGTAGATCCACCAACTGCTGGTGGAGCAAGTAACGGCAATGCTACAACATTAACATTTGCTGCAGGATTGGCAGGTATTTATGACCCATCCGTTGATGGCTCGTTATCCATAACATTAGGGCAATCTTTCGGCGGTTCTGATGCGGATTGGTCAAATATTTCGGTTACATTAAACCCTTTCGTGCCTCCTACGCCACCTGTTACTGCAGCAACATTAAATATTTCAGGATGTTCTGCTTCAGACTCTTACATGACAGCCTATGACGCATCAGTTGCAGGGATTGTATGGGTAGAAGTTATATATGATGGCAATTGTTCAGCATTAATTGCTGATACTGAAACTTCAAGTTTTGATACTGAAATTGGTGTATATAATTCTAGTGGATTTTTAATAGGTAGTGATGATGACGGAGGCACAGGAGCATTAAGCATATTTACTGCACCAGGTCTGGCTGCTGGCACCTATTATGTAGCAGCTGGAGCATATAACACAGCTTTTGGGGCTGGCTTTGCGGTGACAACCAGTGCTACATCGACAACAGGCAGCTTATCAATAAATGTAAGTACACCAGCTCCACCACCAACTTGTGTAGCACCGACTATAGACAGCACCACAGTAGTGGACAGCTGTAACCCAGACGGAACAGGAACGTTCAACGTAGAGGTCGTGGTATCCGATGCAGGTGATGCAGGAACGGTTATCAGCGATGGAACCGATACGTACCCAGTAGTAGTAGGAACTGTAGTGGCAGGACCATACAACAGCGGTGATACCGTAACGTTATCGGTGGATACAGTTGATGATGCATGTGATACAACTCTAGGTGACTTCACATTTACCTGTCCATTGCCAGCACCAGACAATGACGACTGTGCAGGCGCACTTCCATTAGAATGCGGTGTTACGGTAACAGGTACTACTGAAGGGGCAACGGCATCAGGTCTTGATGCTGAGTGTAACGGATTTACATCATCTGGTGCGCAAGACCTGTTCTATACCTTTGAAGCTGATGGTACGAGTAGTTACACATTGAGCTTAGACGATGCATCAGGAGGTTTTACTTTTGATGGAGTAATGTTCGTTTATGCTGGACCGTGTGTAGATCT
>JAGQZO010000088.1:10635-10832 GCA_020435515.1 Winogradskyella sp.
AGTCCAGAGGAAATCACATTGGATGCGCCATCAGCAGGAACCTATACAGTAAGGATATTTGATTATTCAGGAACAGCAGCGTTTACGTTAGACCTAACATGTATTGCAGCACCAGAATGTGCGGAGCCAACGATAGACAGTGCAACAGTAGTTGACAGTTGTAACCCGGACGGAACGGGAACGTTCAACGTAGAGGT
>JAGQZO010000089.1:0-10943 GCA_020435515.1 Winogradskyella sp.
TTACAGCCAATAACAAACCAATTAACCCAGTCGGTAAATGATTTAAAATAAACCGAATAAACATATAATCTCTATCATTGGTCTGTGTGTCTTTCGCAGCTTCTTTATATAATGTTGTAAGTTCAGCAAACTTTAATTCATAGTCTTCACTTTCTTTGTCAAACCTTAAGCTTTCAACTTCTTTTTCAAGCTTGTCGTAATTGGCTTTATATTCTGGGTCAATCGCTTTTTTTATCAGGAATTTAGATTCTAAACGGTATGTTTTTTCAATACTATCAATTTGAAATAATTCTTGCTTTAACTCAGGATTTTCATCTTTAGAATAGGCTAAACTTAGCCTTTGCTTCATATCAAAAAGTTCGGCTTGTTTATCTTGAAGTGCTCGATACTCATTTCCATATTCAGAAGCTAAAACGGTTTGTGTAGATTTATCAATAAAATTTAAAGGCGAAGGATTAAATTGATAAAATACAAATACCATAACGCCAACAAGTAGAATAAAGAACTGCATAGGTACTTTTAGCAAGCCATTAAATAGCAAGCCCATTTGCATTTCTTTCATGCTTTTACCAGAAAGATAACGTTGTACCTGGCTCTGGTCAGTGCCAAAATAGGATAGCATTAAGAAGGTTCCTCCAATTAGTCCTGTCCATACTGTATAGCGATTTTCTAAATCGAATGAAAAATCCAATACCTGCATTTTTCCTGTAGCGCCAGCAATACCAATAGCATCTACAAAAGAGACTTCCTTAGGAATGAGATTAATAATGATTACCAATGCAGCTATCATACCTGCAAAAATGACAAACATCTGCTGTTTCTGTGTTACAGTAACAGCTTTAGTACCACCAGAAACGGTGTAGATAATCACTAAAACACCAATGATGATATTTAGGGTTACAATATTCCAGCCTAGAACAACTGAAAGAATAATAGCAGGAGCAAATATGGTAATACCAGCAGCCAAACCACGTTGAATTAAAAAGAGTATTGCTGTGAGCGTTCTGGTTTTTAAATCGAAGCGATTTTCGAGAAATTCGTACGCCGTGTAAACTTTAAGACGGTGATAAATAGGAATAAAAACGAGACAGATAATAACCATGGCAATTGGCAAACCAAAATAGAATTGTACAAATCCCATTCCATCAGAAAATGCCTGACCAGTAGTGGATAAAAATGTAATAGCACTAGCTTGGGTTGCCATAACTGACAAACCTATAGTCCACCATTTGCTGGTATTTCCACCTCTAACATAATCCTGAACATTTTTACTGCCTCTGGTTTTCCACGTCCCATAACCAACGATGGTGGCTAAGGTGGCTATTAAAACCGTCCAGTCTATCCAGTCTAAAGTTTGTTGCATAGGCCTAAGCGAATGATGCCGTTATAAAATAAAACAAAACAATGTATAGCGCATTGGCAATAAGTACAATGGTGTACATCTTATCCCATTTTTGTTTTGGTTGTGGTTGGTCTTGGTTGTGCATATTAATCAGTTGTTGGTTGTTAGTTTTTTAGTATTTTGTTTTCTTCTTTTCCAGCGGAAAGTAAGTTGGCAAATAGACGATAAGCACCAGAAACACCTGCTGGAAATTCCCTAAAGAAACTTAAGCCTGTATAAATATAGGTGCCTTTACCATATTTAGCAACCAATAAGCTGCCTTCTTTTGGGGATTCGCCTTTATCATTCATAGAAAGTAGCGGTGTAAATTCTTCAGACCACTTATCTGGGAAGTACAAACCTCGTTCCTGTACCCAACCTTCAAAATCCTGAGATGTGATTTTATTTGGAAAGTTTAAAAGTGGGTGGTTAGGCTGAAGAATAGTTACTTCAGCGGCTTCATCTGTAACACGATCTCTAGACAATTGTAAATCGTATGGCGCAATATTGTCGGTTTTAATACCTCTACTTGTATTATATTGAACAACCATATTACCACCATCTTTTACATAATCCAATAAGAATTTCTGCTTGAATTTCAGTTCGTCTAATACATTATAAGCTCTTATGCCAACAACTATGGCATCAAAATTCACTAGGTTTTCTGCTGAAATCTGCTCTGGTTTTATAATGGTAACATTATACCCAATCTGTCTTAAACTCTCAGGAACAACATCTCCAGCACCTTCAATATAACCAATGTTATTACCATGTTTTTTAATATCCAATCGTACAATTTTGCTTACGCTTGGCATTAAAACGGTCTGATATGGGATGTGACTGTAATCTATTTCTATGAGCTCATCGGTGTAGAATTCGCCATTGACGTTTACCATTGGTGTAATGAGTCCTTCGCTTTGTCCTTTTGGTGGAATTACTGTAAACACCACTTTTTGCACATCCCCTTTATTTACAATTTCAATTTTTTGTTTTTGCGGATATACATTCCAATCGTTAGGGTATGCCATTTGTACATAACCTTCAATGGCATCTCGACCTGCTTTTACAGTAACTTCAATGTCTTTTTGTTGGTCATTTTCAAAAATGAAAACCTTGTCAGAAATACTAGCAGATACTTCTGGTATAATCTCAAAAGGTCTGTAAAGTTCACCCTTATCTGGCTTTGAGTATCTGTATATAACAGGTTTTGATATGGTTATTGGTGTACCTTCAATAGTTAGATTGAAATCTATAAAAGCTGCTCTTGGAGTTTCAGGCTTGCCAATCCATTCTGGATTATCGACATGATACATACCAAGTGTACTTTTTTTGTTCAGCCAATACGGAGTTGTATAATGTGTGTCTTTTGGTATGGTAATGCCTTCATTAAAATTTAGCTTCTGATTTTCCTGCATGTCCATCTGCTTGGAAATTTCAGTTTTGAGCGTAGAAAATTTATAGGATATAAGTTTAATGTCAGTTGAACTTCTATTTAAAGCTTCAATATTTAGACTTACTGTTGAATTTGGAGCTGCATGGGGTGTAGTGGCAGAAACTTCGAGATATAAACCCGCACAGGCTTCAATAATATTTAGTAGTTCTTTGGATTTAATGGTTCTCCAATGCTGATCCTTTACATTTTGAAGCAATCTATAGGCTTCTAATAATTGCGGTAGGTGAGCGGCAGGATTTTTAAAGTTGAAGTTATTCTCTACAGCATTTAGAATGTTTCCGATAGCTTTTCCTCCCTCAATTCTATTCCAAGATATGTCTATTCCTCCAAAAACAGAATTACTCTCATCTAGAGGTTCTCCTTTTAAATATTCAATGTATTCTTGCTCTGTTCCGCGCTGCGATAGACGCCCAAAACCTTGGCATAAATGCTGGCTACTCGCTAAAGCAGCGACTTCGTTATTAGACACCCCTTTGCTTGGGTAGTATACGCCAATATCAAAATTGAGCATGTTGCTTTTATCGGCTTTTTCAAAATTTTCCTGGCTACCATAAAACCACCATGAGGTGTTGAAAAAGATGCGTTTTGGTTGCCATGTATTAGTATATTGTAATTGTGATGGATATTGAGAGGCATCATTTGCCAAATCAAAAGCTTCCATACTTAGCATTGCTGAAGCTGTATGATGACCATGTGTTTTGCCAGGTGTTCTATGGTCAAAGCGGTTGATGATAACATCTGGTTTAAAGGTTCTAATGGCCCAAACCACATCGGCAAGTACCAAATCTTTGTTCCAAATATTAAGTGTTTCATCAGGATGTTTTGAAAATCCAAAATCATTGGCTCTAGTAAAGCGTTGTTCGCCACCATCGACACGACGAGCAGCCAGTAATTCTTGTGTTCTAATGACACCAAGAAGTTCTCTTAGTTCTGGACCAATAAGATTTTGGCCGCCATCTCCGCGTGTTAGCGAGAGGTAGGCTGTACGTGCCTTAACTTGGTTAGACATGTACGAAATTAGACGTGTATTTTCATCATCTGGATGTGCAGCAACATAAAGAACAGAACCTAGAACATTCAGTTTTTGTACGGCTTCGTAGATTTCGGAAGCATTGAGTTTTTTGGGTTGTTGGGCTTGTAAGGAAACTAAACTACCTAGAAAAAAGCATAGGTATAGTTTTATCTGGCGCATATTATATGTTAGTTAGTGTACTTTCAAATATAAAAAAGTTGGCTACTAATACCTTGTTTTTAGGTTTTGTTTAACGAAAAAAAGAATAGTTTTTAAGACTTACTATTATCAATTTCGTAGAGCTCTTTTTCTGTAAAATTTCTAAAAGAAAATTTATAGCCTTCAGCTGCAGCTATAGCATAAAAAATGAAATCCATAGGACTTGCAATTTCTTTAATGACATTAAATGTTTGAGAGTAATCAAATAGTAGCAGTGTTTCAAAAAAGCCTAAGCTTTCAGCATCTGCTATTAAACCAATAATGCTTAACAAGTCGCCTACAAAACAACTTATTATTGCGATAATGGCACCAAATATACCGTAGATTGAATCTATACCTTTACCAAAATAACGCATACCTAGACCAACAGCGGCACCAACACCAATTGCCACAATACCAATTTTATAACCAGTTGTGACAGTTATAAATGCCCATACCATTGCGGCTAAAATTCCAACAAATACTCCAGCAAAAATTGCAGCTGGTAAACTCTGTTCTGCTTTTAAGGCGTCTAATTTTTCTTGTGAAATACGAGTATTGATTTCGCCTCTTTGAAAAGTAACCTCATTATCCATTTTGGCAACTTCTGCTTCGTCCAAAACGTAAGACTCACATTCGTTATCAAAATCTGCAATGTCACCTGTTAATTTACAGACAATGCCCTTTTTTAGGTTAAGATCTTTATTAATGCATACTTTACAAAACTTAAGGTGTTCTTGTCTGGTCATTGGATAATAATTGGTTATGTAGCAAGTATACTAAATTATAACCACTTTTTCCTTTTAAAATAATACAGCATGCCTAAAAATAAAAGTATCATAATTCCCCAAAGCACATGGTAACCATATTTATAGTGCAGTTCTGGAATGTTATCGAAATTCATACCGTAGATACCTGCAATGAAAGTTAGAGGAATGAAGATAGTGGCAATAATGGTAAGGACTTTCATCACTTCATTCATCTTATTGCTAATGGTAGTCATGTACATATCCATTAAACTCCAAATCATCTCACGATATATGTCTATGTTTTCCGAAACTTGAATTAAGTGGTCGTAAATATCTCTGTAAAAGGTAATTGTGCGTTTGTAAATAAATGGATGTTCTCCTTTTTCAATACGATTTATAATTTCGCGAAGCGGGAAAATGGCACGACGTACTTTTAGAATTTCACGTTTTAGTTGTTGTACTTCTACATTAATATTTTCTCTTGCATGCCCAGTGAATAATTCGGTTTCTAAGTCTTCTATTTTATTGCCTAGTGTTTCTATAACACTAAAGTAATTATCAACAATGGCATCAATTAAGGCGTACATTAAGTAATCGGACTTAAGCCCTCTAATTCTGCCGTTTCCAAGGCGTATTCGCTCTCTTATAGATCCAAAAACATCTCCTTCAGACTCCTGAAAAGTAAGGACATAATTTTTGCCCAATACCATACTCACTTGTTCTATAACAATGTTTTCATCAACATCATAATACAGCATTTTTAGCACCACAAATAGGTAATCCTCGTATTCGTCTATTTTTGGTCGTTGGGAGGTATTTACAATATCTTCTAAAACTAAGGGATGTAATTCATACTGCTTACCAATATCCTCAATTTTGTCGGTATGCTTTAGGCCATCAACGTTTATCCAGGTGACGGAATCTGTTTCTTTGTAGTTTTTAGCATCTTCAATATTAAGTAAGATGGATTCCTCTATATGATCTTTGGTATAATCAAAACATTCGACTTGAAAATCTTTATCTGATTTTTTACCAGTGTAAATAAGTGTACCAGGAACCTGACCAATATGTTTTTTAGATTCTTGGGTACGTTTTTTCTTGGTTCGTCTTTTAATCATAATTTAAAGAATACTACTATCGTCTAAAGCATCTTTCTCCATTAAAGTTACTGCTTTTTGAAGAATTAAATTATTAGGGTAGGTAACAAGGTCGCCATTATCTTCTCTGAGAATGAGCTGAAAGGCCCTAATATCTTCTATGATAGCCTCAACAGGATAGTCTTTATCGTGTATTTTGATTTTGTCTCCAACCTTATATGGAAAAGAGAAAAACATGATAACACCAGATGTTATATTACTTAGTATAGACCATATAGCAAACAGAGCAATACCAATTACGGCAAATACAGAAGAAAAAACAAGTGTTATATCATGTGGTTCTGCACCAAGAATAAATGCTTCAATCAGTAAAGCGATGAGCACAAGGGTTACTGTAACATACCTTCCTATGAGATGAGCTCTGGCTTCTGTTGTGCCACTTTTTTGACCTATTTTTTTTACGGCGACCACTATGATACTTCTAATGACTAGAAGCACTATAAGTAGTACAAATGTTGAGATAATTTCGGACTTGTAAGTATTGAAAAAGTTTAGCATGTATAGAAAAGGTTATTGTGAAAACAAAGGTAAATAATATTCTATTTTAACTTTAATGTCGTCCTTAAACTTTCGTCTGCATTAGTGTTTTTATTCCAGTAAGCTGATTTAATGGTTTGTAGTTTAGTGGCTTTAGTTGTTAAAGTCTTTGCAGATGCACCATAGCCAGTGATTGAAGTTTCTTCCCAACTTAAAATTTCAAACGGAAATGTTGTATTGAAGTTTATTTTTAAGCTTCGGTTTAACTCGGGATAATTTAAAGTGTAAGTACCATTTTCTAAACTAGCAAAAGCATTGTAGGCTTTGATAGTTTTATGCTTTAATCTTGTATATTCTAAAGATGGAACAATACTGATTTCGCCTGTTGGTAAGGAGTTAGGGTCGATTCTAAGTTTTGTCCAAAGCTCGTTTTCTGTCCATGTTTCTTCAATATTGAAGTTTTGGTCAGCTTCACCTTGAAAATAGGAATTAGAGCTGATTTCAAACTGCTCTCTATTATTAAGTTGCGTGTACACATGGCCACACCATTCTTGAACAGAAGCTGAGATTTTTATAGCATGCTCATTGTTAGCCACTGGGAAAAAAGTGCTTTGCATTATTGAGTAAGGATAAATACCAGTGTTGAATTTTTTTGTGGCATTTAGTTTTAAAACAGGAATGTTATTTTCACTGTAATTATCAGCTTTTACTTGAACTTTTGGTAAAAAGTCTTCAGTAACAAAAACTAAAACAGCTTCTCCATCACGGATTTCACCATATCGCTCTTGTTCTAGCTTGTAGGAAGTAATTTCAGCTTCTCCAGCATACCAATAATCTTTAAATGTGTTTGAGAGCATTGATTTTGGTTGTTTTGGTTCAATCTCTGGTCGCAAGAATTCAGAAACTTGAGATGTGGTTTCGACCGTTTCTTTGCAGCTAATAAGGGTAAAAGCGCATATAATTAATGTAAGAACTATCTTTTTCATAAAAAGTTGTTTCTTACAAAGTTACGGTCTGGCTAATCTTTAGCAATGACCTTTAACGTTTCATAAAGTAAATGGGTAGGTAAACCTACAACGTTATTGTAAGAGCCTTCAATATTAGTTATTCCGATGGCTCCAATCCATTCTTGTATGCCATAAGCACCTGCCTTGTCTAATGGCTCGTATGTATTTACATAGTACCAGATTTCTTCGTCTGTTAATTTTTTAAAGGTAACTTTGGTAATGGTGTTTACGACTTTTTGACCTGTTATTTGCGTAAAGCAGATAGAGGTCATTACCTCATGCGTTTTGTTACTTAGCGATTTAACCATCCTAAAAGCATCGTCTTTATCTTTTGGCTTTTCCACAGCTTTGCCATCTAACCAAACAATAGTATCGCTAGTAATTAAAATGTCTTTCTCTTTGAGTTGAGTTTTAAATGCTTCAGCTTTTAATTTTGCTAAATAATCAGTGATTTCTGTGCCTTTTAAACTATCTGGATAAACTTCTTCTACAGGATGAAGGCGCACTTCAAAATCCATATTCATTTCTTTAAAAAAAGCATGACGTCTAGGAGATGCCGAAGCCAAAATGATGTTATAATCTTTTAGTTTGTCGTTTAGCATACTACTTCAAAATAAAAGGATAAAGACTCATGGAAAGCATACCAGAAAGCATGACTAGTTTTAACATCAAACTAATATGCTTATAATGCGATTGCTGTTCTGCACTAAAAATTTTTATGGTAATGTAAATTAAGGGAGCAACAACAAACACTAAAAAATAGGCTACAAGAAATTGTTGTGTATATAAACTGGTGACTATATAATAGACAACAGCAAAAAGGGGTATTAATGATAGCACAAAAGCAATTTTGTTTGCTCTATCTCTTCCCAAAACTATTGGCATGGTTTGCATACCAACCTTATGATCTCCGTTGATGTCTTCAATATCTTTAATGACTTCCCTAAGAAGGTTTATTAAAAAGGCGAAAATAGCGTAGTCCCTTATGATTTCTAAAATGGTAATGTTAGAAACATTAAACGCGGTCATAGAAGGTATTAAATCAAAAATACCAACAACTAAAATGCTCAGTGCAACAACAATGGATATCACAATATTTCCAATTAAAAACATCTGTTTTAGCGCAGTAGAGTAGATGTACAATAAAGCCGAACTTATAAAAAACACTACAAACAATGATGAATAATTTACAAGATGAGATAAGTAAAATCCAAGTCCAACACCTATAACATTAAGAAGCATAAAGTAGGTGTAGCCATCTTTTTCTGAAATGTGTTTGTTGATAATGACCTTATTTGATTTGTTCACTTTGTCCGTATCAATGTCATAGATGTCGTTTATGATGTAACCAGCGGCAGCAATACAAAGTGTTGCAAAAACTAGAACAGTAAAACCAAACGATTTAAGTGTAACACTTATGCCGTGAATTTCTATAAAAGGCTCTATTAAAGCATACTTAATTAAGATTTGCACAAGGGCAATCATTAACAGATTTTTCCAACGGATAAGATTAAGAAAATGAATCATTTATAGTGATTAATGAGAAAGAATTTTATTGATTAGATAATAGACGATATACACCACAACGGCAAAAATGATGAGACTTATAACAACAGTTCTTCTAAACAGTTTGCGTTCTTGTTGGCGTATTTTGTTTTTGATTTTTTCTTTATCGGCTTTGCTAAGATCTTTGTGCATAAACTCCATTTCGTAATGAAGATGCGCCTCTAAATCTAGTTTTTCTTTGTAAACAGAAAATGGTGTACTGGTTTTTTGGTTAAAGGTAGATTGATTGTTGCCAAAACCTATATAACCAAAACCTGTACTATGTCTTCTGCCTCTTCGAGCCATATTGTTTAATCGTATTTAGCATCAAAATTGCCGTTCCATTTGTTATGCACTTTTAGTACTTGTTCAATCACATCTCTAGCTGCACCATTTCCACCATTTTTGTGCGAAATGTATTTTGAAATGGCTTTAATCTCAATTGCTGCATCTTGTGGACAGCAAGGTAAACCAACTAGGGTCATAACAGGATAATCAGGAATATCGTCACCCATATACAGCACTTCAGAGGTTTTAAGATTTCGCTTTTCTAAATAATCGTTAAGCTGCTCAATTTTATTGTGCGCACCTAAGTAAATATCCTTTACACCTAAGCCTTGTAAACGTTTACGAACACCTTCGTTTGAACCACCCGAAATCACACAAACATTAAAGCCAGCATCAACGGCAGTTTTTAGAGCAAAACCATCTTTAATGCTCATTCTGCGTAGCATTTCGCCAGATGTTGTGACGGTAACCGTACCATCGGTAAGTACACCATCTACATCAAAGATAAATGTGCTTATGTTGATGAGGTATTCTTTATAGCTTTTATTTTCAGATTTATCCATTTGTTACTTTATATGTCACTTCGACTACGCTCAGTGACCTGTTAATCTTTTGTTTGTCTGTGTTTGCTGGGCGTAGTCGAAGCACCATGTGTTTTTAGTCTATGATATTACTATCATTCAATTTTTTAAATATATCAAAATTATGCTTTTCAGTTCTTAATTCAATAACCAATTCTTTTTCTTTGTTGGTAATTTGATATGCTTCACCAGATATTAGCAAAGGTCTTAAAATAGCAATCAAATCTGAAATCGATTTTGATTTGTTTTTAGATATTAAGGTGTACTTTTTATAGTCTTCTAGGCCTTTGAATTTTGAGTTTAAAACTTTCGAAAATGAATCCTTAAACTTCTTTTTTCTAATTATGAATTCTTCTCCTTTAATTTTATGCGTTTTCCAAACAGAAGCCACAAATAAGTTTTGAGTCTTACTTGAAAGTAATAAGTTGCCAGAGGTTAAAGTAGATTTCTTGTATTTTAAAACCCATTCCTTTGCTATATCGATTTTACCTACTACCGAATAAGACCAAGCATTATATTTTCCTTCTGCAATACCACCATTCTCCTTAATAAATTTTTCAAAAGTTAGGCTGAACTCTTTATTGGCTTCATAAAAAGGTGACGACAGTTCAGAAGGAGAAGCGTTAGATTCAATCATCTATAATTATGTGTTTTCTTTATAGAAGCGGTTAATAATTCATAAATGGCTTTGTGATCTTCGTTTTCTAATTGTTTTAAATGCCGCTTTATGGTTTTTTTGTCATTACGTTTTGCAGGTCCGGTTTGCGCCATATACGGAGACATATCCTGAACCTTCCTTGCAGTTTCCATAATCAATGGCTTTAGAATATCAAAGTTAATGCTTTTAGCATCACTGATTTCGTGTGCTATTCTGTACAACTGATTCGTAAAGTTATTAATAAAAACAGCGGCTAAATGTAGGGTTTGGCGTTGCTCTGTGGAAATTTTATGAGCTGTACAACCCAAAGCTTCAGCTAAATCTTTCATAAACTGAAGATTTTCTTTTTCGGTAACTTCAATACAAATAGGAATTTCACTAAAATCCAACTCTGCATCTTTAGAAAAAGTTTGCAACGGATAAAACACAGCACGTTG
>JAGQZO010000089.1:11153-14998 GCA_020435515.1 Winogradskyella sp.
GTACGATTATACCATTGCTTTACAGTAACATCATTAGCGTTTTTAAAGGCTTTATATAAATGAGATGCAACATTTCCTGCACCCAATATTGTAACAGTTATCATGCTGTAAAAATAGTAAGATTTAGATTAAAAGAATAACTTTGAAGTATGAGTAAATCAGACATCAAAACTAGAGAAGATATTTATCGCTTAGTCTCACAGTTTTATGCCAAAGTGCGAAAAGATGAAATTCTAGGTCCATTCTTCAACGAAACCATTGAAGATTGGGATACGCATCTACAGCACCTTACCACGTTTTGGGAATCTAGCCTGTTCTTAAAAACAAAGTATTATGGCAATCCGTTAGAAGCGCATGTAAAGGTGGATACCGAACATCATCATAGCATCACAGAACTACATTTTGGGATTTGGTTAAATCTTTGGTATCAAACTATAGATGAGCTATTTGAAGGCGATTATGCCCAAAATGCCAAACGTAGAGCCCGTAAAATGGGTACGTTTCTCTACCTAAAAATTTTTGAAGCCAGAAATAAATAACCCTTAGCTTCTTATTAACTTTGTTGGTTTCAATTTTAATTAAACCTAATCAAAATGAAGCTACTAAAAGAATTTAAGGAATTTGCAGTAAAAGGCAATATGATGGATATGGCCATTGGTATTATCATCGGAGCTGCGTTTAACAAAGTGATAGATGTACTTGCAAAACAAGTGTTGTTGCCACCATTATCATTGTTGTCAGATGGGACAAATTTTGAAGATAAAAAATTAATTTTAAGAGATGCCATAACCGATAGTGCTGGCGTAGCAACAACAAGTGAAGTAGCTGTTGAATACGGAAAGTTGTTTGAGGTGTTTTTAGATTTTTTAATCATAGGGTTTACAGTGTTTATTGTTGTAAAAGCCATGAATAAATTAAGAAACAGAGCACAAGATACCAAGGACGAAACCGTTGCAACACCAAAGGATATTGAATTGTTGTCAGACTTAAAAGCCTTAATGGAGGAGCAAAACCGACTCTTAAAGTCACAAGTTTCAAAATAAATGAAATTAAATTATAGAATTTTAACGCTTTTTGGGTATGTAAAATAAAACCCAAAACACTAAAAAGCACTATCTTTGCGCGAGCTTAAAAAGCCCTTCAGATTATGCAAAAGAAAATCGCAAACTTCCTCTTTTCCACCAAACTTACCGCTGTTTTATTTATTGTGTTTGCCGCTGCAATGGCTGTTGGTACCATTTTAGATAGAAACATGGAGACTTCACCAACTCCTTATACCAGAACATTAATATATAATGCTTGGTGGTTTGAAACAATTATGGTCTTTTTTGTCATTAATTTTATTGGAAATATTTCTAGATATAAACTACTCAGAAAGGAAAAATGGTCTGTCCTAATTCTGCATATATCATGGATTCTCATTATTGTTGGCGCTGCGGTTACTAGGTATATAGGTTACGAAGGTATGATGGCGATTAGGGAAGGTGAGACCGAAAGTCAATTTCGTTCTCAAAAAACATATATAAGCGGAAGAATTCTTGGCGATTATGAAATAAACGGGCAGTTACAACAACGCAATATTATGGAAGAGGTCGATTTTTCGCCTCGTTTAGATAATGATTTTGAGAGAACCTACGATTATGGAGATAATAAGATAACGTTTAAACTCCGAAAATTCATTAAAGGTGCAGAGAAGGATATCATACCAGATGCTAATGGAAAAAATTATTTAAAAGTAGTAGAAGCAGGCAGTAGTGGCCCTCATAATCACTTTTTACAAGAAGGCCAAGTGTCTAATATGCATAACGTTCTTGTGTCTTTAAACAAAGAACAAGAAGGAGCTATTAACATTTACAATACTGATGAAGGCCTGTTTATTAAATCACCTTTCGAAGGAGAATTTATGACCATGGCAACAGGCCAAACAGGTCAATTGGTAAAAGATAGTTTACAGCCTTTGGCATTACGTTCGCGATACGTTATAGGCAATATGCAATTGGTATTTCCTAAACAAGTGGTTAAAGGTGTTTTTGGCATTGTAAAAAAACCAACGATTCTAAAAGGAGATGACGATGGAGTAGTACTAGATGTGACCGCAAATGGTGAAACAAAAAGTATTAATCTATTGGGTGGAAAAGGCATTTATAATAGAATCGAGGAAATCAAGGTTGGTGGTTTAGATGTTGCTTTGCGTTATGGGTCTCGATTAGAGCAATTACCTTTTGAAATAAAACTAAACGACTTTATTGCCGAAAAATACCCAGGAACGGAAAAAGCCTATTCGTCTTACGAGAGTAAAGTGACCATTTTAGACAAGGAAAAAGGTGATTTTGATTATCACATCTACATGAATCATATTCTAGATCACAGAGGCTATAGATTCTTTCAAGCGAGTTTCGATCCAGATGAAAAAGGCACTATACTTTCCGTTAATCACGATCGTTGGGGAACTTACATCACCTACACTGGCTATATGCTATTATACTTTGGATTATTAGCAATTCTATTTGCAAAAAACACAAGATTTGACGACATAAGAAAGCGCTTAAAAAAGCTTAAAGAAAAGAAGGTAGAGATGATGACCATGGTACTTTTACTCTTAAGCGTTTCTGGTTTTGCACAAGAACATTCCCAAGATGATGGACATGATCATGTTGAGATGCAACGGCCAACAAAGGCACAAATAGATTCCATTTTAAGAGCTAATATTACGCCTGCAGAACATGCGGATAAGTTTGCAAAAATGGTCATTCAAGATTATAGCGGTCGTATGATGCCAATGCATACGTATGCTTCTGAAATGCTTCGTAAGTTGAGTAAGAAAGATACGTACGAAGGTTTTA
Organism: Winogradskyella sp.; assembly: GCA_020435515.1. Taxonomy (GTDB): domain Bacteria; phylum Bacteroidota; class Bacteroidia; order Flavobacteriales; family Flavobacteriaceae; genus Winogradskyella. The sequence goes on from JAGQZO010000089.1 coordinate 13,997, forward strand.
CGGCAACTCAAATATTTCTATCCATACAAGAAAGCCCATTGCTTTGGTACAGTGCACCAATCATTTATCTAAAACCACGTAAAGCAGATTCTATAAGAACAATCATAGGTGTAGATTACGACCAAAAATATGTAAGTTTACTCGATTTTTTTACTGAAAATGGAAGAAACAAATTAGGACCATATATTGAAGAAGCCTACAAAGCACAAGTGCCAAATGGATTTCAAAAAGAGGTTAAGGAGGCTTATGGAAGACTTAGTCTATTATCAGATGCCATAGAAGGGCGTTCTATCAAGATTTTTCCTGTACCAAATGATGAAAACAATACTTGGATTTCTTCTTTAGAGTATAGAACAAACGGCTATCGCGAAACAATTAGCGACTCTTTATACGGTAACTTTATAAACAACGGTTTTAGTTCATATTTAATTCGATTAAATAACGATAAACAAACTGGAAATTTTTCTAGTTCTGAAGCTTTGCTCGATGCTATTAAAAAAACACAGCAGCGATACGGAAATGAAGTAATGCTATCTGACAAAAAGATAGAATCTGAAATACTTTATAATGAATATGATATTTTTAAACGCTTGTTTAGCTGGTACATGTATGCAGCTACATTACTGTTTGTATTGATTATCGTTCAAATATTCTATCACAAGAGTAAGGTGGTAAATATCCTTGTAAAATCCTTGGTTGCAATTGTTGTTGCTCTATTTGTTCTGCATACATTAGGTTTAATTTGGCGTTGGTATTTATCTGGTCACGCACCTTGGAGTGATGCTTACGAATCATTGCTTTATGTAGCATGGTCTTTAATGTTGTTTGGTTTATTGTTAGCCTATAATAGGCAGTTAGTACCTAAAAAGGTTTCATTTAAATCTCTGATACCTTTTTATGGACTTTTTGAAAAAAGATCATCAGATTTAACGGTTGCTGCTGCTGCTTTTGTAGCTTCAATGATTTTAATGATTGCCCATTGGAACTGGATGGATCCTGCAA
>JAGQZO010000090.1:0-1862 GCA_020435515.1 Winogradskyella sp.
AAGCCATTACCTTTTTAGAAAAGCAATTGGCTATTCTTAAAGAAAAGAATAAGACCTTACAGCAAACAAGTTAGTAATAGAGGCCACAATTTAATTGTGGCTTTTTTTTATGTCATTGCGAGTGTAGCGTGGCAATCTTTTAATTGAATCTGTCATTCTGAAATCGAAGATTCGGCGTAGTCAATTTATTTCAGAATCTGAAACGAGTTCAGATTGACAAAACTTTGTTTTTCAGAATTACTATTTATTTCTGTCAGTTCGAGTGAATTTTATGAGTGAAAGGAATAAAATTTGTACTTCGACAGGCTCAGCAGAGCTATCGAGAACCGATAAAAAAACTTCTCGACCTGTCTGTCGACAAAGGCAGGTACGATTTTTGCTGGCTTCGACTACGCTCAGCCAACAGAAAATTACTCGAAGTGAAGTTACGATTACCCAACAACTTTAAGCAATTCCGCTTTTATACCTGGCCATTCTTCTTTTAAGATGCCATAACAGCAGGTATTACGTCTGTAACCATCATTCATGGCAACATCTTTGCGCATAATACCTTCTAAAGTTGCTCCTAGTTTTTCAACAGCGCGTCTCGATTTGTTGTTGCGTTCGTCAATTCTGAATTCTACTTTTTCAAACTCTAGTGTTTCAAAAGCATACTGTAGCATTAAAAATTTCATGTTGGCATTTAATCCTGTGCCTTGAAATTCGCGCCCAATCCATGTCCAACCAATATGTAGTAATTTGTTTTTCCAATTAATAAGTCCAAAACGTGTAGAGCCAGCATAGGTTTGGGTGGCTTTATCAAATACAATAAACGGAATTATGGTTTTATGGTAGTAGCCGTCTACAGCTACTTGCACATAATCCCTTAGTTTTTCTGGTGTAGAAATATCAGAAGGCGAGTAGTAGATAAGGTTTTTTTGCTGAGCAATACTTTCTAAATGTTTGTAATTGCTTAAGTCTAACAGACTCAGCTTTACTCGGTTGTTTTCTAGGGTTGGTATATTCATGTTCTATTCCCATAAAGATGGGATTTTTTTAATTTATTATATTGTCAGTTCGAGTGTTTTGTATCTGTTTCGACTACGCTCAGCCAACAGAAAATCAATCGAAGTGACATTATCATTAAACCAAATCATTAATATAATCTACATTAACCACATGCTTTCCTTCAAACGGGAGAATGGTTAGTCTTTTACCAAAAAGTTCTTCCGCACGTTGTCTTTCTTCTGCTATACGCTCAGCATTTAAATATTCGTCTTTGGTGCCGTAAATGAGTTTTACTTTCATTCCTGCGCAGGCAGGAATCTCATCTAAGTATTCGAAATCTTTTTTGGTTAATTCCTTTGGAATACCACCAGAATGTAATACCAACTGCGAACATTGCAATTGTCGTCTCGCTAAATAACGCATGGATACACTCACACCTTGTGAATACCCAAAAACAATAAAGTTTACATGTTCAGGAATCTTTTCAGCTTCAAAAATAGCGTCAAAATAGTTGAGAATGTTCTGCATGCCACTTTCCGTATTATCGCGTGTTAACCAATTGGCACCAACATGCATTTTTGGTTGAATGTAGTATTTGCTTGGTGCCTGCGGTGCTATAAAATAGTTTTCCTCAGGATTCAGATCTTTAAAATAACGCAAAAAGTAACGACTTAGGTAACCCATGCCGTGGCACACAAACCACACGTTTTTAGTGTGTTGGGTTAATGTGTTTAACGCAGAGTACGAGTTACTTGTTTGGTAAACGATTTCTTTTTCCTCTGAATTCATTATTCCTAGTAGTTTCAGTATTTTTGTAACTGATGATAAAAATAAAGGTTTTATATGCAATTATCTAAGGAAATGATCTTGGCAAA
>JAGQZO010000090.1:1936-12053 GCA_020435515.1 Winogradskyella sp.
GAGGATTTTTTGGTTGCCAGAATGCCAGTTACTCCAAAAGTACACCAACCAGATGGTGTGTTGCATGGAGGAGCTACTGCGGCTTTAGCAGAGAGTGTAGGTAGTTTTGCTGCGCATATTTTTACGGATTTAGAGCAATATTTTGTTAGAGGTTTAGAGATTACAGCTAATCATCTCAAAAGTGTAAAGGAAGGCTATGTGTACGCAAAAGCCACCTTTTTACATAAGGGTCGTACCACACAATTATTAGATATTAGAGTCACTGATGAGCAGGATAATTTAATTTCCGTTTGTCGTTTATCTACTATTTCATTACCGATTAAAAAGTAATAAATGACTCAAGATTCTTTTTTTGAAACATTAGAGCTTCAATATCAAAATCAATTGCCTTTTGTAGTTTACAGTAGAGCCATCAACTCTGTAATTAAGTGTTGGCTACAAAATGATGATGCTTTGCATACAACTTCAGATTTTTCAGAAAGTGGTTTTGTGTTTGCCCCTTTCGATTTGAATAATAAAAGCATACTACTTCCTGAAACAGAATGTGAACACTATACATTAGAAATTGCTCATTTAGATTTAGTGGAAGACTTTAAAACGGCATCTATTGAAAATAAAGGTGAAGCTGAACATTTACAACTTGTTTCAAAAGGTATAGATACCATTAAGAATGGAGATTTATCAAAAGTCGTTTTATCTCGAAAGGTTGAAAAAGACTTAGAAAACGCAAATCCATTTACAATTTTCAAAAGGCTTTTCAATACCTACAAAAATGCAATGGTATATTGCTGGTTTCATCCAAAAGTAGGATTGTGGCTAGGTGCAACACCAGAATTGTTATTTAAAGTTGAAGGCAAACAACTCACGACTATTTCCTTGGCAGGAACTCAACCTCATGCAGAAAACAGTTATGTAACATGGACGAGCAAAGAGTATGAGGAACAACAAATAGTAACCGATTATATCACCAAACAAATAGAACCTCATACAAGCGATATTAAAATTTCGGAAGTTGAAACTGTAAGAGCGGGAAATCTTCTGCATTTGAAGACCTATATTCACAGTCAAATAAAACCTGAGAGTAGCTTAAAATCTATTATTGAAGCTTTGCATCCAACACCAGCAGTCTGTGGTTTTCCTAAAGAATTATCTAAAGAATTCATTTTGAATAATGAGAATTACAATCGCGAGTATTATACTGGGTTTTTAGGGGAACTTAATTTAAAGACTTCCAAAACTAGAAATACCAATAAGCGTAATGTAGAGAACAATGCTTATACTGTAGTAAAAACAAATTCAAATTTTTATGTCAACCTGCGTTGTATGCAATTAAAAAATCAAAAGGCTGTGATTTATGTAGGAGGTGGTATTACAAAAGATTCCATACCGGAAAACGAATGGGAAGAGACGGTAAATAAAACTAAAACTATTGCTAACGTTTTAAGTTAAAATAAAGAGAATCCTTATCTTTGTTGTTTGATGAAATACTCTAAAATTCCCTTATCCCAGACGGTTGTTACACTATGCAAAACGCATAATGTTAAACATATAGTTATTTCACCAGGAAGCCGAAATGCACCTTTAACCATCGGATTCACAAACGATGATTTCTTTAATTGTTACAGTATTGTAGATGAGCGTTGTGCTGCTTTCTTTGCATTGGGCATTGCGCAACAGCTACAAGAGCCAGTAGCCGTAGTGTGTACTTCAGGTAGTGCATTACTTAATTATTATCCTGCGATATCAGAAGCATATTACAGTAATATTCCACTATTGGTGTTATCAGCAGATAGACCAAAACATTTAATTGATATAGGAGATGGGCAAACCATAAAGCAGAAAAATGTGTATGGAGAACATGTATTATACAGTACTAATCTAAAATTGGATTTAAAGGATAAAGAGCATAAATCCGTAGATGATGAGTTGCCTATAATGCGAAGTATTGAGAATAAGCTTGAACGTTTCTTGGGAATTCAAAAAGACATACAATCTCATAACGAATCCGAGCTGCATGATGCTATAACTATAGCTAGATTAAAGTCTGGTCCAGTTCATATCAATATTCCGTTTGATGAGCCACTTTATGAAACAGTAGATGAACTAAGCATAAATCCTAAACCTTTCAGTATTACTGACCGAACAGAAAAGGTAGATGATTTTGAAATTAAAAGCTTGTTGGATGTATGGCACTCAGCAAAACGAAAAATGATTTTAGTTGGTGTGTTACCACCAGATTCGATTGAAGAGCAGTGGTTACAAGAGTTAGCAGATGATGATAGTATATTGGTTTTTACTGAGACCACATCAAATTTGCATCACCCTGATTTTTTCCCAGGAATAGACAAAATGATTGCTCCGCTCAATGAAGATGAATTTGGCTTATTACAACCAGATGTTTTATTAACTTTTGGAGGCATGATTGTTTCTAAGAAAATTAAGGCGTTTTTAAGACAGTATAAGCCCGAGTATCACTGGCATGTAGATTTAAACACAGCAAATGACACCTTTTTCTGTTTGGATAAGCACATTAAATTGTCTGCAAATACGTTTTTAAAATCATTTTTACCACTAGTAACACATCATACAAAAAGCGATTATAGAGACCATTGGTTAAAGATGAGGCAAAAGCGAAGAAAGCTTCATGATGAGTATCTTAAAACCATTCGCTTTTCAGATTTCACTGTTTTCAATACAGTATTAAAGAGTATTCCAAAGCAGAGTCAGTTACAAGTAGGTAACAGTTCTGCAATCCGTTACACACAGTTATTTCAGTTAAGAAAAGATGTAACAGTATTTTGTAACAGAGGTACTAGTGGTATTGATGGGAGTACAAGTACAGCTATTGGATCTGCGGTAGTTAATAAGCAACGTACTACATTTATAACAGGTGACTTAAGTTTTTTATACGACAGCAATGCACTTTGGAATAATTATATACCGAAGAATTTTAGAATCATCGTAATCAATAACGAGGGAGGTGGAATTTTCAGGATTTTACCAGGTCATAAGAATACCGAAAATTTTGATACATATTTTGAAACTAAGCACCAGTTAACTGCAAAACACCTGAGCGAGATGTTTGGTTTTAAATATTATAAAGCCACAAATGAGGCATCTCTAGATGAAGTGTTAAAAACCTTTTATAATACTTCAAAACAACCAAAGATTTTAGAGATTTTTACGCCATCAACCATTAATGATCAGGTGCTTTTAGATTATTTTAAGTTTATAAAGTAACTTAAACGTTAATTATCAATAAGATGTGACCTTTCTACTTTTTGAGTGTCTAAAAAAATACTTACATTTATAGGAACAATTTATTTAACCTAAAACAAGAATACAATGAGTAAAAGAGACGAATTAATCGCTAAGTACGCAGCTGATTTAAAAGACAAATGTGGTGTTAATCCAGATATGGATTTATTAACTAAAGTTACTGTGGGCTTAGGACCTTCAATTTATAATGCAGATTCTTCAACAGTTTCTGGTTCAGATGAAAAAGAATTAGCAACGGTAAAGAATAATTATTTAATTAAAAAATTAGGGCTTAGCGAAAGCGATGATTTAGATGGAGCAATAGCTTCTGTGATGGATAAATACGGTCAATCTAACAGAAATAAATATAGAGTTGTTGTGTATTATCTATTATGTACTCATTTCAAAAAAGCTTCAGTTTATAAATAGACTTTATTATACAGAGATTAGAGGACCTTTCTTTTTGAGAAAGGTCTTTTTTTATTTCTGAAACTTTCTACTTTTCGCTTGTAACTTATTTCTACCTTTGCAGCATGATACATTTAGGAGAATACAATACATTAGAAATACTAAGAGATACAGAACCAGGATTATTTCTTGGTGATGGTGAAGAAGGTGAGGTTTTACTGCCAAATAGATATGTTCCAGAAACATTTGAAATTGGTGATAAGCTAGAAGTTTTCGTGTATTTGGATAATGAAGAAAGACCAGTAGCCACAACAGACAAGCCATTTATAAAGAAGGGAGATTTTGCATTATTGAGATGCAATCAAGTCACCAAGTTTGGCGCTTTTTTAGATTGGGGTTTGGTAAAAGAATTGTTTTGCCCATTTAAGGAACAAGCTTTTAAAATGAAAGCTGGTGGTTGGTATTTAGTCCATTGTTATTTGGATGAAGAAACAGAACGCTTGGTAGCATCTAGTAAGACCAATCGCTTTTTAGATAATAAAGAACTTACCGTAAAACAGTTTGATGAAGTAGATTTAATTGTCTCGCATCCATCGGAAATTGGCATGAATGTTATTGTAAACAAAAAGCACTTAGGCTTGGTGTTTAAAGATGATATTTACAAAGACATTAGTGTAGGAGATAGACTAAAAGGTATTATAAAAAAAGTGCGTCAAGACAATAAGCTTGATATATCACTAAGCCAAATAGGTTTTAGGAATATTGAACCTAATGCCGAATTTATTCTAAACGAATTAAAAGACAATAGCGGTTTTTTACCTGTACATGACAAGTCGAGTCCCGAAGACATAAAAGAGCAATTACAAATGAGTAAAAAGGCCTTCAAAAAGGCTATTGGCTCACTTTACAAAGATAGATTAATAACAATAGAAGAAAATGGAATAAGGCTAGTTTAACCAAATTTCATGATCACTTCCTAATTGTTGTTGTATAGCATTTAGACCTTCATATAAGTTGTCAAAACATATATCCTTCCATTCACAAAAACTACTTTCAATTTTTGCATTCATACGTGTGGCATCAGTATAACTAACAATGCCGTAGGCCGCTAAATTTGGTAGTTTTTGCCTTGCCTTTTTTAAGTCTAATATTGAAATAGAGTATGAGTTGACTCTATTGGCGATAATTCCAAAAGGTTTAGAGGTACCGTAATGCTCTTTTATAGACTTTAGTGTTGGTTTTACAGCTTTTAGATCTATATGTGTACCTTCATTAAACTCAATAATGGCGATATCTTTAAAAAAGTGAGTAATACCAAACTCTGTTGAGGTTTGGTCAACAATTTTTGATGCTAATTCGGTATATTCAATTCCCATGATCTTCAAATTTTAATTATAGCTAAACTTTAAGCCATTATGACTCAAAGCTATAATTAGACACATACTTTCCAATTTGGTCACTTATAAATAAATGAAAAACAAAACGTTATACGTTAATTAAAGAAATTTGGATTTTTATAAATGCTATTTATTCAAAATTTGATAGCGTAATTTCAACCCAATCAATAGCATCATCAAGGTCTCTAAAAGATTTTCTGTTGAATTTGAAAAAGCGCTGTTCAATTTCAAACACTTTTTCTGTTATTGGATTGTGAGCTACCACTGCATAAGCTTTAACGTTTGGGAATATCTCGTTAAATCTATTAGCATCAGAAAGATTAATAGAATAAGAGTTTACTCTATTAGAAATAAAGCCAAAAGGCCTATCTCCAAATTGTGATTTAATAATTGTTGTTACTTCACTAAAGTTGTTAAAATTTAGGTCAACACCTTCATTAAATACAGCAATCATATATTTACCATTATACAACAGCTTACCTAAACTAACTTCCTTAAACGTGAAATCCGTATTATTAATCTTAGGGGATGAAATCATAATAATAAAAATTCAACCGCAAATATAGTATGCACGCATAGTAAATTCAAGCAAAATTTAGTGTTTAGGCATTATTATTAATTCCTTATTTTTGCTATCAAAATTTTGAAGAATATGAGCCATATAGATTGGAAAGTTGCCAAATCTTATGAAGATATAACATATCATAAATACAATGGTGTTGCAAGAATAGCCTTTAATCGTCCAGATGTACGAAATGCCTTTCGTCCAAAGACTACCTCAGAGCTTTATGATGCCTTTTATGATGCAAATGAAGATGTAAATATTGGTGTTGTTTTGTTAAGTGCTGAAGGGCCTTCGTCAAAAGATGGTGTTTGGAGTTTTTGCTCTGGTGGAGACCAAAAAGCAAGGGGGCCCCAAGGTTACGTAGGCGATGATGGTTATCATAGATTAAATATTTTAGAGGTTCAGCGACTTATTCGTTTTATGCCTAAAGCTGTAATCGCAGTAGTTCCTGGCTGGGCTGTAGGTGGAGGACATAGTTTACATGTGGTGTGTGATTTAACCTTAGCAAGTAAAGAGCATGCCATTTTTAAGCAAACCGATGCCGATGTTACGAGTTTTGATGGTGGTTATGGTTCGGCTTATTTAGCTAAAATGGTAGGACAGAAAAAAGCGAGAGAAATATTCTTTTTAGGTAGAAACTATTCGGCTCAAGATGCTTTTGAAATGGGTATGGTTAATGCTGTTGTACCACATAATGAATTAGAAACTACGGCCTATGAATGGGCTCAAGAAATATTGGCAAAGTCACCAACTTCAATAAAAATGCTAAAGTTTGCGATGAATCTTACTGATGATGGTATGGTAGGTCAGCAAGTATTTGCAGGTGAAGCAACGCGTTTGGCTTACATGACAGATGAAGCTAAGGAAGGACGAGATGCTTTCTTAGAAAAAAGAAAACCTAACTTTCCAAAAAAGTGGATTCCATAAAATAAAAAAGGCTTAATGAAAAAAATTAAACCTTGGCTTTCTGCCATGAGGCTTAGAACACTACCGCTATCAGTTTCTGGAATTATCTTGGGAACTTGTTTTGCAATTTACAACGGACGCTTTAGTTGGTGGGTTTTGATCTTAGCAATCTTAACAACTATAAGTCTTCAGATACTATCTAATTTAGCAAACGACTATGGTGACGGAATCAAAGGTACCGATAATGCAAATCGGGTAGGGCCTAAGCGGGCTATACAAAGTGGTGTTATTACACCAGACGAAATGTTAGATGCCATAAAGTTTAATATAGTGGTGGTTATTATACTAACATTATCGCTTATTATGGCTGCTTTTGGTCCAAACAACTTTTTATTTTTATTGCTTTTTGTGTTTTTGGGTGGTATTTCTGTTTATGCAGCCCTAAATTATACCATGGGTGATTCACCCTACGGTTATAGAGCCCTTGGAGACGTTTTTGTATTTATATTTTTTGGACTAATAAGTACTATTGGTAGTTACTTACTTTACGTACACACTATTGATCACCTTGTTGTACTGCCAGCTATAGCACTAGGTTTATTGAGTGTAGGTGTTTTAAATCTAAATAATATGAGAGATTTAGAAGCAGATGCCAAAGTCGGTAAAATTACTATAGCCGTAAAACTAGGCATTAAACGAGCTAAACTATATCACTATTTTCTTATTGTAGGAGCTATGTTGACCTCTGTAGTTTTTTCAATTTTTTACTACATAGAAGAATCCTATAATTTTTTGTATTTGATTGCTTTTATTCCGTTTTTAATTCATCTAAAGAAGATTAAAGCAGCAAAAGCACCTAATGATTTTGATAGCCAGTTAAAGGTATTGGCCTTATCTACGTTTCTTTTTGCATTGTTATTAGGTGTTGGGTATGTTTTGTATTAACTTAGTGTACAATTAGTTTTTAAAATCTATCTAAAATGAAAATCACATTTTACGGTCACGCGTGTTTAGGAATTGAGATTAACAACATTCACATTCTTGTAGATCCATTTATCTCTGGAAACGAAAAAGCATCACATATAGACATTGATGCTATAAAGGCAGATTACATTCTAATTACCCATGCGCATCAAGATCATATATTAGATGTTGAAAGGATTGCGAAACGCACTGATGCGGTTATAGTTTCTAATTACGAAATAGTAGTGCATTACCAGAGTTTAGGGTTTAAAGGTCATCCCATGAATCATGGTGGCTCATGGAATTTTGATTTTGGTAAGGTAAAGTATGTTAATGCTATACATACATCTTCATTTCCAGATGGTAAGTATGGTGGTCAACCAGGTGGATTTTTAATACAGGCAGATAAGAAAACACTATACATAGCAGGTGATACGGCTCTACATTATGATATGAAAATTCTAGGTCAGAATTATGATTTAGACTTAGCCGTTTTACCAATTGGCGATAATTTTACAATGGGAGTAGAAGATGCAATTATAGCTACTCGTTTTTTAAAGTGCGATAGAGTGTTAGGTTATCATTATGATACATTTGGATATATTGAAATTGATAAGGTAAAAGCAAAGGCTAAATTTGATTCTAAATTAAAAACCCTAAAGTTATTGGACATTGGTGGTAGTATGGAAGTATAGTTATTGTATTTCTAACTTATAACCAATACCATGTACATTTGTCAGCTTAATATTATGGTCATCTTGTAATTTTTTGCGAAGTTTGGAGATATAGGTGTCTAAACTTCTACCGACAACAACACCATTATCTTCCCATATACGTTTAGTAAGTTCTTCTCGAGAAACAATGTCGTTGGGTTTTTCTGAGAGTATTTCAAGGATTTCACATTCCTTTTTAGAGAGGCTTATTTCCGTAGCTTGTTTTACTAATTTATGTTGCTCTGGGTAAAATACAAAACTGCCTAATCGAATTTGGTCAACGTCTTCCTTTGAAGATTTTAAAAAAGCTTTTCGCTTCATTAGCAAGTAAACCAATAGAGCTATAAAAAATATAGGAATAAGTAAGGGCCAAAAATTAAAACCAGCTTTACCATCTTGAAATTTGATAAACAGAAAATAACAGGATTTTGGTAAAACGCGACCACCACAAGGCACAATGTCTGTGTCCGTTCTATTTTTCATTTGGTAGCTATAAGCGATTTCTGTATCGTTACACTGCAAAACTTCAATAATGTAATTAGAAGGTAATTCTGCTTTCTTAAAGCTTTGCTCTATAATTTCCACAAGAACTCCAGGATCAATCGATAAATCGTTTTCAAATTTTAGTTTATAGGTTTTTGAGTTGATTACTTCAACAGGTAAAACCAAAGATGTAGAATCCTTTTGCACTAACAGCAATTCGTGACCAACAGCTCTAATGGCGACTTTAACTTCATCTGGATTAATCTCTTGCACATTTGATGAACAAGAAATAATCACAAAGTAGGTAAATGAAAATAAAAGAAATTGATAATGCCTTTTCATTTAATTAAGTGTTATTAAGAACTTAAGATCTTGTTAATTATTTCGGCAAACATTGTTATTTGCTTGCCAAATGCCCATTATGGGCTTTCATACGTTAAGTAAAGAACAGCATTTTAATCACTTTTTACAAGGCTTCACACTTCTTTTACACTTTTTTGACATTTTCTGATGGCTATCAAAGTAGTTTTGGATAAAATCATCGAAATGAAAAAAATACTTGTTATCTCTTTATTGTCCTTTCTTTTTGGTTGCCAAAATTATAAAAGTGATGCTCAATCTAATAATGACTCCATTCAAACCAAAAACTCAATAAGTCAAGTTTTGAAAGAAAATGGGCATTTGACAATTAATGAAAGAATTGAGTTATACAAAGAATTAAAAGATAAAAAGCCTAAGGCATACAATTTTGAAAACAAGGACGAAATTACGATGTATGGCTATGCCTTGCTTTGGAAAAACAATCCCAAAGAAGCTTTAGAGGTTTTTAAATTGATTGTAGAGCAATTTCCTGATTGGCATAACGCCTACGATAGTTTGGGCGAAGCCTATTTTAATCTAGGCGAAATGGATTTAGCTTTAGAAAATTATGAGAAATCTTTAGCAATGAATCCAGATAATTTTAATGCCGAAGATATGATAGAGCGCATTAGATTTCCTGATAGAAAACCCATAACACCAGCTGAAAAATTTGTAAAAGTCTACCCTGTTGAAGATTATAAGGCCGATTTAGATGAATTGGCCAATAAGTTGTTGGAAGTTCACCCAAATGCATTAAAATTTATTTCCAAAGAAGATTTCTGGAAAACAGTTGATGAAAAGAAATTATCCATAAACCAAAATACTACGTATGCCGAATTCTCTTGGCATTGTCGTGAGATTATTTCAAACATTAACTGTTCGCATACATCCAGTAATTTTACGATGGATTGGGATCCGTTACCGATTCCTCTGTTGTTTCCTTTGGATGTGAGATGGATCAATGATCGGTTGTATGTAATTGATGCCTGTACTAACGCCGAGAAGGTTTCGATAAAAGATGAAATCACCAAAATTAACGGATTGCCAGTTAAGGATATTGTTGC
>JAGQZO010000091.1:0-185 GCA_020435515.1 Winogradskyella sp.
GAATTAATCATGGAATTTGAAAAAGAATTTGATATTCAAATCCCAGACGATCAAGCTGAGAACATCGCAACAGTTGGTCAAGCTATCTCTTATATAGAAGCAGCAAAATAAGACTTTATTTTTATGGAATTAAAGCGAGTAGTAGTTACTGGTTTAGGAGCACTTACACCTATTGGCAATACCAA
>JAGQZO010000091.1:383-11905 GCA_020435515.1 Winogradskyella sp.
GATTCGAAACTAGATTTAGATGCGATTAATAAGTACAGAGTAGGAGTAATTTGGGGAGCTGGTATTGGTGGTTTAGAAACATTTCAAGAAGAAGTGCTTAACTATGCCGCTGGTGATGGGACACCTCGATTTAGTCCTCGTTTCATTCCTAAAATGATTGCAGACATAGCACCAGGAAACATATCCATTAAATATGGTTTTATGGGGCCGAACTACACAACGGTATCTGCTTGCGCATCTTCTGCCAATTCAATGATCGATGCTTTAAACACTATACGTTTAGGCCATTGTGATGTTATAATTACTGGTGGAAGCGAAGCGGCAGTAACTATTGCAGGTATGGGAGGTTTTAATGCTATGCATGCCATGAGTACCAGAAATGATAGCCCTGAAACAGCCTCAAGACCTTTCGATGCCAATCGAGATGGTTTTGTATTGGGTGAAGGTGCAGGCGCTATTGTGTTAGAAGAGTACGAGCATGCTAAAGCAAGAGGAGCTAAAATCTACGCTGAAGTTGTAGGTGGTGGCTTATCTTCAGATGCATATCATATGACCGCTCCACATCCTGATGGTATTGGAGTTGTTGCAGTAATGAAAAACTGTCTGGAAAATGCTGGTTTAAAACCCGAAGATGTAGATCATATTAATACACACGGAACTTCCACACCCTTAGGAGATGTTGCCGAATTAAAAGCTATATCAGAAGTGTTTGGAGACCATGCCAAGACTATAAATATTAATTCTACCAAGTCTATGACTGGTCATTTATTGGGTGCCGCTGGTGCTATAGAAGCTATTGCCTCAATATTAGCATTAGAAAACGGTATTATACCACCAACAATTAACCACGAGACTCCGGATGAGAACATAGATCCAGAATTAAATTTAACGCTCAATAAAGCACAAAAAAGAGACATTAAAGTCGCAATGAGTAATACATTTGGATTTGGCGGTCACAACGCTTGTGTATTATTTAAAAAATTAGACTAAATCCCGAATGGGTTTCATTCGTAACATATTAAAAAATTCCCGTTCATTCGATGACGGGAATTTTTTTTTAAAACTTAAAGATATTCTTGGATTTAAACCAAAATCCCAAAGCTTATACATCAATGCTTTTACGCATAGATCCATGAATATTAAGGATAAAAAAGGAAATCCTATAAACTATGAACGGTTAGAATTTGTAGGCGATGCTATGATTAGTTCGGTAGTTGCAGCATATCTTTACGATCAGGTTCCTCATGGTGATGAAGGGTATCTAACAAAAATGCGATCTAAAGTAGTGAGTAGAGAACATCTTAATGAATTGGGTAAAGAGCTTAATCTCATAGACTTAGTGCAAAGTAGAATACCAAAATCTAATTTTGGAAATAACATCCATGGTAATCTTTTTGAAGCTTTAGTTGGTGCCATTTACTTAGACAGAGGATATAAAGCCTGTGAAAAGTTTTTGTACAAACGTGTTATAAATCCTCATGTAGATATTGAAACTTTAGAGGGTAAAGTTATTAGCTATAAAAGTTTATTGATAGAATGGTGTCAAAAAGAGAAAAACACTTTTGATTATGAAGTATATGAGGATACAGGTAATGATGAGTTAAAACACTTTTCTGTAAAACTTAGCATCAACGATAAAGTGGTTTCTAAAGCCAGAGCAACTTCAAAGAAAAAGGCTGAAGAAAAAGCTTCTAAACGTGCTTTTTTTGCATTTCAAAAGCAAATCACAAAGCTTATATAAACTAGAGTTTTATTGGATTCTATGGAAAAGTTAAAATCTACAACGTTTTCGTAGGTTTTAAGGGTTAAGATTAACCAAAAGTTGACATTATCAACCTATTATTGTACTATATTTACCTATAAATTGTAATCGTATGGCATTGCATAAACTTGTGGTTGATGATTTTTATGACGATACCTACAAACTCATTGCTATACATTGTGGGTTAGAAGATTATCGTTTAGCCTATCTGCTTAACCAAGCTTTAGAACTCAGATTACAAAGAAAAACAGAAGACATACATATGGGTTATCTTAAGTCTTCATACAGTATTTTTGAGTGGGATAATGCCTCACAATATGTTATGTGGAACTTAGTATCCAATGTCTGTAAAAAAGAAGAAGATAGTTTGTACAGTACAGGGTTATTTCAAACCAACGAAAAAGTAATAAAAAGATTTAACCTAGTTCCGGAGTACAAAAAGGTAGATTATTTTATTAAGATTTCTGATGAAATTCAAAATGTCAACGAAAAACTTATATTAAAAAAGCTTCAAAATATACCTCAGATTATAACGAGTTATTCGGTTAATCCGTCTGAATTAAAATCTAAAGACCATTTAATTTTTTAAATTGATGCCAAACAAAAAAACCAAAATAGTAGCCACATTAGGCCCAGCAACAAGCAGTAAGGAAACCTTAAAAGCCATGATGGAAGAGGGTGCAAATGTGTTTAGAATTAATTTTTCTCACGCTAATTATGATGATGTTAAGGAGCGTATAGATATGATACGTGAACTCAATGAAGAGTTTGGATTTAACGCCGCAATATTAGCAGATTTACAAGGCCCTAAACTTAGAGTAGGTACAATGAAGGGTGAAGTTATTGTAAACGAAGGAGACGAAATTATCTTCGCCACAGGAAAACGCTTCGAGGGTACCAAAGAGCGTGTTTATATGACTTATGACAAGTTTCCTCAAGATGCAAAGCCAGGGGAACGTATCTTATTAGATGATGGAAAATTGATTTTTGAAGTCGTTTCCACCGATGGCAAAAAAGAGGTAAAGGCTAGAGTGATCCAAGGTGGGCCACTTAAGTCTAAAAAGGGTGTCAACTTACCTAACACCAATATTTCTCAACCTGCATTAACAGAAAAAGATATTGAAGACGCCATTTTTGCCATTCGTAATGAAGTAGATTGGATTGCTTTGTCTTTTGTGCGCCATGCAGAGGATTTAATGGAATTAGAAGAACTGATTAAAGAACACAGCAATCATAAAATTCCAATTATTGCTAAGATTGAAAAGCCTGAAGCCGTAGAAAATATTGACAAAATAGTTGCTTATTGTGATGGGTTAATGGTGGCTCGAGGTGATTTAGGTGTTGAAATTCCTGCTGAAGAAGTCCCATTAATACAAAAGCAATTGGTATTGAGAGCCAAACGCGCTAGAATTCCGGTGATCATTGCAACGCAAATGATGGAAACCATGATTTCTAGTCTAACACCAACCCGTGCGGAGGTTAATGATGTTGCTAATTCTGTTATGGATGGTGCAGATGCCGTAATGCTATCTGGCGAGACTTCTGTTGGTCAATACCCTGTTCAGGTAATTCGTCAAATGTCTAATATCATTAAGAGTGTAGAGGATTCTCCATTGATTGAGGTGCCTCAATCTCCACCTCATATTCGTACCAAGCGTTACATTACAAAGTCTATATGTTATCATGCTGCCAACATGGCTAATGAGATCAATGCAAAAGCCATTTCAACACTTACCAATAGTGGCTATACAGCCTTTCAAATATCAGCATGGAGACCACAAGCACATATTTTAGTGTTCACATCTAACAGACGTATTTTATCTCAATTGAGCTTGCTTTGGGGTGTAAAAGCCTTTTATTACGACCGATTTGTAAGTACCGACGAAACCATTGAGGACGTCAACGCCATCGCGTGTAAAAAAGGGTATTTAGAAGTTGGTGATATGCTAATTAGTTTAGCAGCAATGCCTATTAAGGATAGAGGTATGGTAAACACCTTACGTATTACTGAAATAGAAAGCTGTAGTTTTTAACTAAAATTTAATCGTTAAGGCATTATATAATATATTATGTAAATGGTATTAGTTAGGAAGCTAATCTCCTAGTTCATTATAAATTTAAGTCCTGCAGTTATGATACTCGAGCCAAAAGTCGTGTTTCTATCGTATTTGTAATACTTCAAATCCACACTCTTTAGTCCAAATTTCCAAACATGAGCTTTTGTAAAGATGTCTGTATAGGAAATGCCAAAACCAAACTGATTAGACGAATATTTGGACAAATCATAGTCTGATGTATAAAATTCAAAGCTAGACAGAGCCGTTTCATAAGGGTAAAAATAATCTGCAGCCGTTTGATTGTAAAACCTATATGATGGATATAACGTAAATTTATCAGATAGTTTAAAAGGAACTTCAATACTGGCCGTATGCGAATTAATGCCCCAATCATCAAAATAATAACGATAAAAAGTTCTTACAGTAAAGGATTCGTTGAGGAACCAATTCAATCTCCCACCAATAGCCACTTTAAACCTTGAGTCTGGTAACTGCTCAATAGCGTCCGCAAGCTGAAAATCTTCAATAAAAGAGTCGGCAACGTCTGAAAAATATACGCGCTGAAAAGGAGTGGACAATAACCCATCTTGTTGTACTAAATCTACCGACAGTGACCCTTGTACATTTTTATGTAGTATTTGAGAAAGTCCAAAACCAACAGAATAAGAGTTTCTACTTTCATCTTTAAATTCCGTAAATAAGGGATTGTAGTTTTGGTTCCCTGTTATGGTGTTTTGTATAAATAATGCATTATTTATACCATTTCCATTTTCACCAAAAGGGCGAAGTTCTATAGGATAGATAGCATTCCACGTGTCTAAATAAACATTAGCACTAATATTTAGTTCTGTGTTTTTTTCATTGAAAAGCTTGGTGTAACTACCGCCAAAACCTACAGAAAAGTAATCATATTCGGTTGATACGGATAGTTTTGCAGACCATACATCATTCCTGTCATCAGAATTATGGCTATAGCTTGCGGTAAGGTTTGACCATACATCACCACTAGAGGCACCAGATGAGGCTTGAAATGGGCTAGCCGTACCATTATCAAAAGGATTAATATTACTTGAAGAAGCAGAGGTATAAGCAGAAACACCAGCATCAATAGTTAATACATCATCTGCATTCAAAGGGATTGAAACAACAAAAGTGGCCGTTGCATCCGTTAACTCTTCGGTACCTGTCCCGCCACTTACAGCAGCATTATCACCGTCTTGAGTATAGTAGCTCGATAAAAAATCGATTTCTGTTGTTTCTAAGACTCTTTTTTTGTACACATTTGTTGAGTCTTGACTAGTTTGCGCACTTAGTTTAAAAAACCCTAAGAGACATAACAATATTAATATTCTTCTCAATGTTTTATGGAATTTTAATTACAACCACAGCCACCACCTGTTTTTCCTCCGTTTGCGCCTGTAGCAGCTTCCCTATATGAATGCATAGTGCTTACATTTCTATCACACTTTTTATCTGCCAATACCATATCGGGATCATTAATATTTACTTTTTCATATTCTTTTACAACCACACAACTGCTTAAAAAGCAAGAGAATACAACGAGTATTATTATTTGTTTAATCATGATTTTCTATTTCTATGTTTTTTGACTTTATAATGTTTCCTTTGTCGTCTATAATAATGCATTCAATATTTGGGAGCTGATTAATACGATCTAGACCAGTATCTTTTCCCATAACAAAAACAGAAGTTGCTAATGCGTCAGCAAGTTCAGCTTTTGGAGCAAAAACGGTAACGCTTATTATGCCACTCGATGGATAGCCTGTTCGAGGGTCAATAATGTGTGAATACCTTATTCCTTTGAAATTCACAAACTTTTCATAGTTTCCTGAAGTTACCACCGCACTATTATTAATGGGTAATAGCGCAAACGCTTTATTCTTGTTTAAAGGATTTGTGATAGCAACCTTCCATTCACTTCCATTAGGTTGTTTTCCCCAGGTATTCATGTCTCCAGATGCATTGATAATTCCGGCAGCAACACCTTTTGACATAAGCAATTCCTTAGCTTTATCTGCTGCATAACCTTTGCCAATCGCACCAAAACCAATCTTCATGCCTTTAAGCTTTAAAAAGACTGTGTTTTTAGATTTGTCTAGGATTATATTTTTAAAACCAACCTTTTCAACAGAGGCTTTAATTTCATCTTTAGTTGGCATCTCTTTCATACTGCCATCAAATTTCCAGATTTTGTCCATTGAGGCATAACTTATATCAAAAGCGCCATCTGTAAGTTGAGAAATAGCAATTGCTCGCTCTATTAATTGAAATAACTCTAAGTCGACTTCTACTGCTTTTATACCTGAGTTTCTATTAATTTTTGATGTTTGTGAGTTTTCATCCCAAGATGAAATAAGATTCTCAATTCTTTTGATTTCATCAATAGCCATTTCAATAAACTTATCTCCTTCTATAGAATCTTTGGCTACTACCGTAATATCAAAACGACTCCCCATCAATTTAAGAGTTTTCTTAAACGTCTCTTGGGCCGAACAGATCTGAACAGCAATTAGAAATATTGCAAGTGAGAGAAGATGTTTCAAAATTTATTTTAAAAAAGCATTTATTTCCTCAATATATTTTTTTGGTGTTGTTTTTTTATAGCCTATCTCACCAAGAACATCTCCTTTTGAATTTAAAACAACCACAAAAGGAAAGTAACCTTGTTTATTATATTTTTCAGCAAGTTTTTTGTTGGCTTGCGTTTGTTCTTCTGATAGTTTGTTGCTTTTTTTTCTTGGAAAATCAGCTTTTAGCATCACATAGTGTTCTTTTGCATAAGATTTAAATTCGTCTGTACTCCATATCTCTTTGTCTAGTTTTATACATGGGGCACACCAGTCTGAACCTTGAAAAACTAAAATGATTGGTTTATTGCTGTTAGCTGAAGCTTCTTGAGCTTCAGTAAAGTTTATATACCACTCTTGGGCATTAACCATTGCGATACTAAATAGCAATGAAAGTATAGAGAGTATTATCTTCATTTTTATTGATATGACATCATAGTTAAACGAAATGTACGTTGTTTTATTTTTTAATAGTGTTACTTTTATTACAAATCTTCATTGTAGACTAAAGATTTATTAATGGGTTAAAAATCAAACTTTAACTGTACGCTAACAGATTTTTTATCCTCAGTAATTTGTTTAGATTCTTTGTCTTTGTCTGTGTTTAAATTAGATAGAGATATTCCCAAAAGACGTACAGAGTTATTCAATTTTTCCTGATATAAAAGTTCTTTTGCAGTTTCTAAAATAATAGATTTATCACTTATGTAATATGGTAGAGTTTTACTACGGGTTTGTAGGGTAAAATCACTGTATTTTATCTTTAATGTTATTGTTTTACCTGCAACTCGGCTTTTCTCTAGCCGTTTGGACACTTCTTGAGCTATATGGTTTAATTTTTCGAGCATGAAAATTTCTGAAGAGAGGTTTTCGTTGAAGGTACGCTCAGCAGCTAAGGATTTTCTTATTCGATTTGGTTTTACTTCACTATTATGGATTCCTCTAACCACGTAGTAATAGTAACGTCCAGATTTACCAAAATTATTATCTAGATACTCGAGGGTTTTAGATTTTAAATCTTTTCCTGTAAATATGCCCTTCTGGTACATTTTTTCGGCAGTAACTTTACCAACACCATAAAATTTTCTGATGTCTAAATCTTCTAAAAATTGAAGCACGTCTTCAGGGTTAACCGTCTTTTGTCCGTTTGGTTTATTATAATCACTCGCAACTTTAGCAATAAATTTATTAACAGAAATGCCTGCAGAAGCTGTTAAGCCCACTTCACTAAAAATACGTTGCCTTATCTCTTTAGCAATTAAAGTTGCGCTAGGAAGCCCAATTTTGTTTTCAGTAACGTCTAAATAAGCTTCATCTAGGGATAAAGGTTCAACCAAATCTGTATAGTCATAGAATATTTTGCGAATTCTGTTAGAGATTTCCTTGTATCTATCAAATCTTGGTCTAACAAATATAAGTTGAGGGCAAAGTCTCTCTGCCAATCGCCCAGACATAGCACTTTTCACTCCAAATCGTCTTGCCTCGTAACTTGCTGCACTAATAACACCACGTTTCCCGCCGCCACCAACAGCAATGGGTTTACCTTTAAGTTCGGGATAATCCATCTGTTCTACAGACGCATAAAAGGCGTCCATATCTACATGAATGATTTTTCTTATTGGTAAATCGTTTAGCATAGTGTAAATTTAGAGATTAAATACCGTTTAATGAATGTGGAAATAGAACGTAAATTTTTAGTCACTTCCAATAATTTTAAAAAAGAAGCAGTTAAAAGTTTTAAGATAAAGCAAGGGTTTTTAAATAGCCATAAAGCGCGTACAGTGAGAGTAAGATTGAAAAATGATAAAGGCTATTTAACAGTAAAAGGAAAATCATCAGATGATGGTCTGGCTCGTTTTGAATGGGAAACTGAAATTACCAAACAGGAAGCAGAACAACTTTTAGCGCTGTGTGAAGATGGTTTAATCGATAAAAGTCGCTATGAAGTAAATTTTGGCAACCATACTTTTGAGATTGATGAGTTTTTTGGGTGTAACAAAGGTTTAATTATTGCTGAAGTAGAGTTACGTTCAAAAAATGAAAATTTTGAAAAGCCTTACTGGCTAGGAAAGGAAGTTACAGGAGATGTTAGATATTATAATTCACAATTAAGTAAACAACCCTATAATACATGGAAATAATGAAAAACATACTTTTAACCTTGTCTTTAATCTGTTTTCTAGTGTCATGTAAAAATGATACAGAAGCTGAGAAAGGCACAGAAACAGTGACAGAAAATGATATTGTAGAAGTACCATTTGAAAAATCCAATTCCACAGATGCGAAAAAGAAATCTATAGCAGAATTAAGAGCTGAACTCGTGAGCAAGGGGTATGAGGTTTTTGATTATGTTGATGAAAAGACCAAGGATACGACTTTGATGCAACAATACTTTATTGCATTTTTAAAAAGTGGCCCAATACGAAATCAAAATGAGGAAGAAGCCAATAGGCTTCAAAGTGAGCACTTGGCTCATTTAGGCAAAATGTATGAGTTGGGCTATGCTGACATCTCTGGCCCTTTTGGGGATGATGGTGAGATCAGAGGAATTACTATCTACAATGTACCAACATTAAAAATGGCAGATAGTCTGGCTAATGCCGATCCAATGGTAAAAGCAGGACGATTGGTTATAGAAGTTCATCCTTGGTGGGCTGCAAAAGGCTTTCCATTAAGATGAAAAACAAAAAACCGCCCTGATCTCTCAGGGCGGTTTTTTATTGATATAATAAAGTAAAGTACGTTATTTATTGTTCATCCTGCGGTCCACCGCTTACAATTTTAAACTCGGAGCGTCTGTTCTGCTGGTGTTCCTCATCGGTACAGTTAGAGCCACAATTAACCTTTGGCTCGGACTCGCCCTTGCCTTCGGCAGAAATGCGGGATTCGTCAATACCCTTTGAGATCACATATTGTTGTGTGCTCTTGGCCCTGCGCTGCGACAGTCTTTGGTTGTAGGAATCCGATCCCCTACTATCGGTATGTGACGTGGCGTTGATCACCAGTTCCGGGTACTTGTTCATGATCTGTACCAGTTTGTCCAGTTCAAAGGCCGCCTGAGCGGTGATGTTTGATTTGTCAAAATCAAAATAGATCGGGTTAAGCACGATTTCCTCAGGTGTCATGATCTTCTCTATAGGGTCCAAAGAGATCTGAACGGCCAGTTCCTCTTCGCTTGTTCCTTTCACAGGTACTTTTTTGCTTTCAAAATCTTCCATAACAACTTCTAGTTCACTGTCCTGTTCACACTCAACTATAAATTCTGCCACACCTTCTTCGTTTGTGGTCTTTGTAACGACCTTGTTCCCCTCTGCATCATATAAAGAAACTGAAGCACCACTTAAGGGCTCTCTAGTTTTATCATCTAATACAGTTGCCGTGATTAAAACATCACAAAGTGGTTGAAGCTTTTTGAAGGCATAAACGTCATCACTGCCTTGCCCACCTTCTCTGTTAGAGGACACAAAGCCTTCCTCGGTTTCTTCATTAATTGTAAAGGCAAAATCATCACCGTTACTGTTGATAGGGATACCGATATTCCTTACCGGAGCCATCTTGCCATCAACAACCTTGGTGTAGAACACATCCATGCCCCCAAGCCCCAAATGGCCGTTGGAAGAGAAATAAAGCGTATTGTTGCTGCTGATGTAAGGGAACATTTCCTGCCCCTCGGTGTTCACTTTCTGCCCGAGGTTCTCAGGCTCGCCCAAAGTACCATCTTCATTGATGGCAGCTTTGTAAAGGTCGAAGTTGCCATATCCACCAGGCATGTTCGAAGAGAAGTACAATGTAGAGCCATCCGCGCTCACGGAAGGGTTCTTAACGGAATAGTTCTCGCTGTTTACCGCCAGGCTTTCCACGGTATCCCAATCGTCACCAAGTTTGGTGGCCTTGAACAGGTACAGTTGGCTATAGCGCACCTTGCTCAAGGAATCCTTTTGGAAATCCTTCTCAAAGTAACTTTCCCTAGAGAAGTACATGGTCTTGCCATCAGGTGTAAAAGACACTAAGCCTTCGTGATATTTAGTGTTGATCTTGTCATTCATCAACGTAGCATTGCCATAGGCACTATCGGAATTTTTGGTAAGTGTATAGATATCCAAAAAAGGCTCTTCGTTCCAGCCATAGGTCTTGCGGTTGTCATTTCTGGCAGAGGTAATGTAAAGCTTACCATCATGCATTATCCCACCAAAATCTGACTGCGCTGAGTTAAAACTTGCGTCCTGGACATTGAACTTCTTGCCTTGCTCAAGAATCTTAGGCAAGTAGTCAGGGTTCTTCCTAAAAGCGGTTGCCCTGTTGTCCGAAGGGCGCATGGAAGCGAACTTTTCCATCTGCTTGTTGGACTCTTCATATTTACCGTTGGCCTTTAGCATTTCGGAATATTTATAGATCATCTCGGGATTGTCGTTGCTTTCCAAGGCCTTTGCATACCATTTTTCCGCCTCAACGGTATTGAAGATGTTGTAATAGCATTCGGCCAATTGTCCGTATACATAAGGGGATCCGTCCCCTTTATCGATGAGCTTTTTATAGCTTTCGGCGGCATCCACGTATTCGAACCTTGCGAATTCCTTGTCGGCCTTTTTGGTGTCCTTGTTCTGAGCAGTTAAGCATAGACCACTCATCAACGTGATAAATAATAGTGTTTTTAAGTTTTTCATAATTGTTTAGCTTAACTGGTTAGAAGTATCTAGGCGAACGTGAAACACGTTTCGGGAAATTAAGGTCGAACAGGAGCATCACCTCGTGCGAGGCAGGTGCAAAGGCCTTGATATCCGAAGACACGGCATCATAGGCATAACCTACCCTAAGAGATGGTGACAGCGCAAAGTTGACCAGGCCCGAGAACGAATCGTCCAACCTGTACGAAGCCCCTATCTCGAACTTTTTGAAGAACCTGGCGTTAAGGTTCACGTCAAAGGAGGTCGGCGCATCAAATGCGGACTTGACCATAAAGGATGGCTTGAGCTCGGTGTTTGGCGATAGGTCGAACACATAGCCACCTGTCAGGAAATAGTGCTGCGTTTCGGAACCGATCTTGTTTCCGGCGGAATCCAGGTGCACGGAAGACAACATGTTCGGCACCGACAAGGACAGGTAGTACTTGTTGGT
>JAGQZO010000092.1:0-1644 GCA_020435515.1 Winogradskyella sp.
CCTGAAGGTGATGATTATGAATTCTTCGGTTGGAATAAACCAGTATTCAACAAGGTTTCTACTTCTAGAGCCTTAACGTTTTCTTGGTTAAATCCTAAGAAAAAGTACGATCTTAATACCAATACAAATGGTGAGCATCGTGCATTTGTAGTTACTGGTAGTTATGAAGAGGTTTTTCCTTTAGATATCTATCCAATGCAAATTTTAAAAGCGTGTATGTATAAGGACTTAGATGAAATGGAAGCGCTTGGTATGTATGAAGTTGCACCAGAAGATTTTGCATTAACAGAATTTATTTGTGTGTCTAAACAACCACATCAAAAGATAATAAGAGAAGGATTAGACTTAATGCTTAAAGAGATAGGATAATGGGTTTAAAACAAAATTTACACAATTTTAAAGAGAAGAATAAAGACAAAAAGTGGCTTCCAGGATTTAATGCCCTTTTTACCTTCTTATATATGCCAAACGAGACCACGCATAATGGTACTCATATAAAAGCGGCAGACGACCTAAAGCGTACGATGAATACAGTAATCATGGCTTTAGTGCCATGTTTAATATTTGGAATGTTCAACGCTGGTTACCAACATTACTTAGCTCAAGGACTTATTGAATCTGCTGATGGATTTTTAGGTGCATCTTTCTGGACTTGGGATAACTTTGTAATCGGTCTTTGGAAGGTGTTACCATTGGTAATAGTGTCTTATGGTGTTGGTCTGGCTGTAGAATTCATATTCGCAATTATTAAAGGTCACGAAGTAGAAGAAGGTTACTTAGTAACTGGTATGTTAGTACCATTAATTGTTCCTGTAGATATTCCATTATGGATGTTAGCAGTAGCAGTAATTTTCGGTGTCATCATAGGTAAAGAAGTTTTTGGGGGTACAGGAATGAATATCCTTAACCCAGCATTAACAATACGTGCATTTTTATTCTTTGCATACCCAACATGGATGTCTGGTGATAAAGTATGGGTACATGGTGCCGTAGAAAGAGATCAAGCTATTGCGGCAGGCCAGAATTTAGATGCCATATCTGGTGAAACATTATTAGGTGCTTATGCCCAAAACAGTTCTCTCGCTGGAATAGATTATTGGGATATGTTTTGGGGATTAATACCAGGTTCTGTTGGTGAGACTTCAAAATTCTTAATCATCATTGGTGGATTGTTCTTAATCTTTACCAAAATTGGTAGTTGGAGAATCATGTTAAGTACCGTTATTGGTGCTTTGGTAATGGGACTTATTTTTAATGGTGTGGTTGACTCAGGTTGGATTAGTGAGTCTAGTAAATTCTATGGTTTAATGAGTGTACCGTTCTGGCAACATTTAATAATAGGTAGTATTTTATTTGGTGCTGTATACATGGCAACAGATCCAGTAACAGCTGCACAAACCAATAAAGGCAAGTGGATTTACGGTTTCTTAATTGGTTTCATATCAATTATGATTCGCGTATTTAACCCAGCATATCCAGAAGGTGTATTTTTAGCAATTCTTTTAATGAATGTATTTGCACCTACCATTGACCATTATGTGGTACAAGGAAATGTGAAGAAAAGAATGAAACGTGTTAAAGTTAAAACAGCATAAACATGGCACTTAATACAGAAAAAAATTCATACACAGTAATATTCGCCAT
>JAGQZO010000092.1:1754-28494 GCA_020435515.1 Winogradskyella sp.
ATGGGTGTAAACAATAATGAAGGCTCTAGTGCAGTTTTTGTGTCTACAGATATAGCACCAGAAGAATTCAAAAAAAATATTACAGAGCAACTTGTTATAACGGTTGATACCAATGGTAAAGTTTTAAAAAGTCAAACCCGTGATGAATACATGGCGGAAAACAATAACAGAGAACCGTACCTTATAGACATCAAAAAGCAGAAATCTAATGCTAAGGATGGTGAACCAAGACAATTACCACTCTTTATAGGTAATAAAGATGGAAAGAAAGTTTACGTGGCTCCTATTTACGGAAAAGGCTTATGGGATGCTATTTGGGGTTATGTTGCTATGGACGAGAATATGGTAGTTCAAGGTGCATACTTTGACCATAAAGGTGAAACGCCAGGACTTGGTGCTAATATTAAGCAACGTTTCTTTATGGATGATTTTTATGGTGAACATTTACTTTCAGAAGCTGGAGTATTTAAAGGTATCACAGTTGCTAAAGGGAATGCAGACCCAAAAAACGAAGATAAAACAGATAATGAGGTAGACGCTATAGCAGGTGCAACAATCACTGGTGATGGAGTAACGGCTATGATTAAGAGCGATCTTAAATTGTACGTGCCTTATTTTAAATCTTTAAAAAACAACTAAGACATGGGAAAAGACAGTAGATTAATATTAGACCCATTAGCAGATAACAACCCAATTACCATTCAGGTATTAGGTATTTGTTCAGCATTAGCAATTACTGCAGAGTTAGAAGCATCAATTGTGATGTCTATTTCAGTATTATTCGTATTGGGAGTAGGTAATGTTGTTATCTCTTTAATGCGAAATATCATCCCTTCGAAAATTAGAATTATCGTGCAGCTAATAGTAGTTGCCGCACTTGTTATTATTGTAGACCTAGTTCTAAAAGCCTTTGCTTATGAGCTGAGCAAGACGCTTTCGGTCTTTGTAGGATTGATTATCACTAACTGTATTATTATGGGGCGTTTTGAAGCGTTTGCTTTAGGTAATGGACCTTGGAGATCATTCTTAGACGGTATTGGTAATGCATTAGGTTATGGTATTATACTTGTTATTGTAGGATTCTTCAGAGAGTTACTAGGCTCAGGTACGTTATTAGGTTTCCCTGTGTTGGGTGACCCAATCGAGAAGACAGGTTTATATGCTATAGGATATGAGAATAACGGATTTATGTTATTATCTCCAATGGCGTTAATCGTTGTAGGTATCATCATTTGGGTGCAACGTACAAGAAATAAGGCATTAATAGAAGATTAAATAGTAATGAGATGTTAGACATGAGACATGAGATTTCTCAATACTAGCTACTCAAAACTCAATACTAAACACAAAATGGAACACATAGAATTATTTTTCAAATCGATTTTTATAGATAATATGGTTTTTGCCACGTTCTTAGGAATGTGTTCTTACCTTGCTGTATCTAAAAAAGTGTCAACAGCTGTGGGCCTTGGAGCTGCAGTAATATTTGTATTAGCCATTACGGTACCTTTAAACTGGTTATTAGATCAGTATATCTTACAACCAGGAGCATTATCTTGGTTAGGTGATGAGTATGCAAGCTATGACTTAAGTTTCTTATCATTTATTATGTTTATAGCTACCATTGCAACAATGGTACAGCTTGTAGAAATTGTAGTTGAGAAATTTTCACCCTCACTATACAACTCACTAGGTATATTCTTACCACTAATTGCTGTAAATTGTGCCATCTTAGGTGGTTCGTTATTCATGCAATCTAGAGAGATTCCTACTCTGGGCTTATCTGCAGTATATGGTATAGGTTCAGGTATAGGCTGGTTTTTAGCCATTTTAGCTATTGCCGCAATTCGTGAAAAAATAAGATATAGCAATGTACCACCTGCCTTAAGAGGTTTAGGTATAACATTTATTATTACAGGACTTATGGCCATAGGATTTATGAGTTTCGGTGGAATGTTAACAGGAGGTGATGATGAAGGAAAGGCAGAAGATAAATCAGCTGCTATTGAGGTGATTAAAGAAGACGTGAAACAAAAGGAAGCTAAGGTTGAGTCTGACTTAGAATTAGCAGAAAATACAAACAAGTAATTGATGAGCATGATGATATTATTAGCCGCAAGTACACTCGGAACTGTAATAGCAACTGTTGGAGCCTTTTTATTGGTAACATTGTTATTAGTAGCATTATTATTAGTTGTAAAACAAAAATTATCACCTTCTGGTCCAGTAAAGATTAAGATTAATGGTGAAAAGGAAATTGAAGTTGCTTCAGGTGGAACTTTGCTTTCTACTTTAGGTAATAATAAAATTTTCTTACCATCTGCTTGTGGTGGAGGAGGAACTTGTATTCAATGTGAGTGTCACGTTTTAGCTGGTGGTGGTGAGGCCTTGCCAACAGAGACCCCTCACTTTTCAAGAAAGGAATTACAACATGGAGCACGTTTAGCATGTCAAGTTAAGGTAAAACAAGACATGGAAATCACTATTCCTGAAGAAGTATTTGGAATTAAAAAATGGGAAGCAACTGTAGTGCGTAACTATAACGTTGCATCTTTTATTAAGGAGTTTGTTGTTGAAATTCCTGAGGATATGAATTATAAAGCAGGTGGTTACATCCAAATTGAAATTCCGCCATGCGAAATTAAATATTCAGATATCGACATTACTGCGCATCCTGAAGAGCACGAAACTCCTGATAAGTTTCAAGCCGAGTGGGATAAGTTTGGTCTTTGGCCTTTAGTAATGAAAAACAATGAAACTGTAGAGCGTGCTTATTCTATGGCTTCTTATCCTGCAGAAGGTAGAGAGATTATGCTTAATGTACGTATTGCAACTCCACCTTGGGATCGTGCTAAGAACCAATGGATGAATGTAAACCCTGGTGTGGCTTCATCATATATTTTTGCGCAGAAGCCAGGTGATAAAGTAGTAATTTCTGGACCTTATGGTGAATTTTTCATCAATGAGTCTGATAGCGAAATGCTTTATGTAGGTGGTGGTGCTGGTATGGCTCCAATGCGTTCACATTTATATCACTTATTTAAAACTTTAAAAACTGGTCGTAAAGTAACGTATTGGTACGGAGGTAGATCTAAGCGCGAGTTATTCTATTTAGAGCATTTCCGTGCTTTGGAGAAGGATTTCCCTAACTTTAAATTTTACTTAGCGCTTTCTGAGCCTTTACCAGAAGATAATTGGAAAGTGAAGAAAGATATCCATGATGAAGCAGGCGATGGTTTTGTTGGTTTTATTCACAACTGTGTAATAGATAACTATTTAAGCCATCATGATGCACCAGAGGATATAGAGTTATATTTCTGCGGACCACCATTAATGAACCAAGCTGTTCAAAAAATGGGTGAAGATTTCGGTATCCCAGATGAGCATATTAGATTCGACGACTTTGGTGGGTAAACACTAAAGTACACTATAAAGAAAATCCTATTCAGAATTATTTTGAATAGGATTTTTTTATTGTGTTAATGTTTTTTTAATACTAACAATGCTTTGTTGCTTATAATCTTTCCTTAATGATTTACTTTGTATCTTTGTTATTCAGAAAAAGAATAACGAATGGAAACGAAAGTTGCTTCAAATATACTACCAGAACGTAAGCCAAAATGGTTAAGGGTAAAACTTCCAACAGGCAAAAAATACACAGAGCTTAGAAGTCTAGTGGATAAGTACAAATTAAATACTATTTGTACTTCTGGAAGTTGCCCAAATATGGGTGAATGTTGGGGCGAAGGTACTGCAACTTTTATGATTTTAGGTAATATCTGTACACGATCTTGTGGTTTTTGTGGCGTTAAGACTGGTAGGCCAGAAACTGTGGATTGGGATGAACCAGAGAAAGTAGCACGTTCTATAAAAATAATGCAAATCAAACACGCGGTTTTAACCAGTGTAGATAGAGATGATCTTAAAGATATGGGAAGCATCATGTGGGCAGAAACGGTTAAGGCTGTTAGGAGAATGAATCCAGAGACCACACTAGAAACTTTAATACCTGATTTTCAGGGAATAGAAAAACATATCGATAGAGTTATAGACGTAGCTCCAGAAGTTGTATCACATAATATTGAAACGGTACGTCGTTTAACCAGAGAGGTCCGTATTCAAGCCAAATACGACCGTAGTATGGGTGTTTTAAAATATTTAAAACAACAAGGACAGCGTAGAACAAAGTCAGGAATAATGCTTGGGCTAGGTGAGACAAGAGAAGAAATTATTGCTACTCTTCACGATCTTAGAGAAAACGATGTTGATGTAGTAACTATTGGTCAATACCTTCAGCCAACAAAAAAACATTTGCCTGTGCAACGTTTCGTCAATCCAGATGAATTTGATGAATACAAGGCTATAGGTTTAGAGCTAGGTTTTAGACATGTTGAAAGTAGTGCACTAGTACGATCTTCTTACAAAGCTCAGAAACATATCAATTAATGATAAAGGTTGCCATAAACGGGTTCGGTAGAATTGGCCGACGTGTATTTAGGTTAGCACTAAAGCATCCTAAAATCGAAATTGTTGCTATAAATGATTTAGCAGATGCCAAAACACTAAGTCACCTTCTAAAGTATGATAGTATTCATGGAGTACTTGATAACAATGTTTCCTTTGATGCAAATAATATTATAGTAGATGGTATTTCCATTCCTTTATTCAATGAAAATCACCCAAAAGCAATTAATTGGAAAAGCGTTCAGCCAGATATTGTTATTGAATCTACAGGAAAGTTTAAAACTAAAACAGAGCTTCTAAACCATATTACTAGTGGTGCTAAACAAGTGGTATTATCTGTTCCGCCAGTAGAAGATGATATTAAAACCATTGTTCTCGGTGTTAATGATTCTGGTGTAGATGGTTCGGAACCTATTATATCTAATGCATCTTGTACTACTAATAATGCTGCCCCTATGATAGCCTTAATTAAAGAGCATTTTGGTATCAAACAAGCCTACATTACAACCATCCACTCTTACACTACAGATCAAAGCCTGCACGATCAACCCCATAGAGATTTAAGGCGTGCCAGAGCAGCAGGTCAATCTATTGTACCAACTACTACTGGTGCAGCCAAGGCTTTAACTAAAATTTTTCCAGACTTATCAGATGTTATAGGTGGTTGTGGGATTAGGGTTCCTGTTGCTAATGGGTCACTTACAGACATTACAATAAACGTAGAGAGAGATACAACTATTGAAGAAGTGAACTCTATTTTTAAGAAAGCTTCTCAAGGCTCATTAAAAGGTATTTTAGAATATACAGAGGATCCAATAGTTTCGATAGATATAGTAGGTAATCCACACTCTTGTATCTTAGATTCTCAAATGACTTCTGTTATCGGGAATATGGTAAAAATAGTGGGTTGGTACGACAATGAAACGGGTTACAGTTCAAGAATTTTAGATTTAATTTGCAATTTATCGGATAAAAAAGCACTTTTGTCGAATAAATAATTATATTTGTTCTAATAAATAAAGCTGAAATGTCCCGAATCAAATATCAAATATTTGTTTTTTTAGCCTGTTTTTCTAGTCTTATTTTCGCACAGCAAGGTGCTATAGAAGATTCAGATATGCTTTCTGTGCGCCTTCAGGAGCGTGTTAATCAGGCAAAATTAGAGAGTGACAGAGGTGATTATTATAATGCTTTAAACAACCTCGATAAAGCTCTTGAGATTGCAAAAACTATTGATGATAAAATAAGTCAAGGAACTACTTTGACTAAAATGGCTAAAGTTCGCTATCTAGTTGGTGAAACCGATAAAGCTAATATTGATCTTCAAAAGGCAATACAGTTACAACGTGAAAATAACGATTACGGAAATCTTGCCGTTAGTTATAATATTCAAGGGGTTATTTACAGCACAAACGAGAAGTATGAGGACGCCTTGGAATACTATAATTCTGCCAAGAACTTATTTGAACAAGAAGATTTAGAGGAGTATATTTCAGAAGTTACCTTAAATGAAGCCAAAGCATATATAGCACTAGGTAGATATGAAGAAGCTAAAACACAGCTCGCTAAAACTATTATTATTTCTAAAAAGTATGAACAGAGAAGAGTCTTAAGTAGTGCATTAATTCAATCTGGTAAAGTCTCAAGCGCTCTTAATAATGATGACTTAGCTTTATCTCAAGTAGAGGAAGGGCTTTCTATTGCAAGTGCATACAATATTGTTGAGAACATTAATGAAGCTTACCTAGCCTTAAGTGATATTCATAAAAAAAGAGGCGACTATAAAAGTTCTTTAGAGAATATAACAAAGCACATACGTCTTTCAGATTCTATATTAGATGTTAAACGAGAGAACTTATCACCAGGGATTTCTAGTCAGTTTATTAATAAATATAAAGATGACCAGAATGCACAATTAAAAGCGCAAATGGAGGAGGTAAGTGCAGAAAGTAATTTTACAAGAATAACTACAATCTTAAGTATCGCTTTAATTACCATTTTGTCTTTATTAACCTTATCGCTTTACAAAAACAATAATATAAGGCTAAAGACTAACAATATGCTTCACAAAAAAAATGATGAACTTATTGTTGCTAAAGAAAAAGCTGAGCTCGCCTCAAAAACAAAAGCTAACTTTTTATCTACTGTAACCCATGAGTTGAGAACTCCACTATACGCAGTTACAGGTTTAACAAATATGTTGTTAGATGAAAACCCTAAGGAACATCAAATACCACATTTAAAATCGCTAAAGTTTTCAGGAGATTATTTGTTGACATTTATTAATGATATTCTTCAAATCAATAAGATTGAAGCCAATAAAGTTGAACTCGACCCAGAGATATTCAACCTTAAAAATAAAATAGAAAATGTAATGTCTGCCCTCAGCAACTCTGCAAAAGATAATGGCACAAAATTACATTTTGACTATGAAGATGGGTTACCTGAGACATATAATGGTGACCAATTAAAGATTTCCCAAATCTTAATTAACCTACTAGGAAATGCTATTAAATTCACAAAAGATGGAGACATCTGGGTAAGAGCGTACAAAATTGACCAAAAGGACGATAAGTACACCTTACGTTTTGAAATTGAAGACAATGGCATTGGTATTACAAAAGAAAAACAAGATCAAATGTTCGAGAGCTTCTCCCAGGGCTCTGTTCAGATCAACCGAAAATATGGCGGTACAGGTCTTGGTTTGTCTATTGTAAAAGGACTTATCAAAATTCTTAATGGTAAAATTTATTTGAAGAGTGAGCTTGGAAAAGGCACAACATTCTTCTTTGAGATTCCATTAGAGAAAGCTGAGAAGGTTGATGCACCAACAGTAGAAGAAACTAAACAATCAAATAGGATGGAAGATTTGGATTTAAGCAATGTTAAGATTTTAATTGTCGAGGACAATAAAATCAACCAGATGATAACCAAAAAGATTCTCAATAAAATGGGACTTTATTGTGATGTGGTTGACAATGGTGAAGCAGCCGTAGAACAAGTTAAATCAACAAATTACAATGTTGTGCTAATGGATATTCACATGCCAGGTATAAGTGGGTTAGAAGCTACTAAGATTATTAGAACTTTTAATAAGGATTTGGTCATCTTTGCACTAACGGCAGTAACTCTTGAGGATAAGATGCATGAGTTTGGAGAAGCTGGATTTAACGATATTATTTCTAAACCATTCAAACAAGAAGATTTTGAAGGTAAGTTGTACGATGTGCTTTCCGGTAAGCAAGTAGTGTCTAGTTTCTTTTAATCAACAAAAGATTTAATAGCATCATCAAAAACATCTTTTTTATCAACAGTGATTTCTATTGGAAGATAGAATAATTTAGTCTTCAAATTTTCATTGTCAACCAGCCTAACGTAATCCTTTTCAGTAGTCACAATCAAGTCTTTTTCTTCCAACTTTTCAATATCGTTTAGCCTAAAACTATAATGATCGGGATACTCCAAATGTTCAAACTTTAATCCCCTCTTAATTAGAAAGTCAACCAAAGGCTTCGCGTTTGCAATACCTGTTACAAGTGTGAATTTTGGTAAAGACTCTAATGGCATTTCTAAGTCTGTAGAAATAACTTTATCAGCATAGTCTATAGAGCTAAAAACTAATTGTTGATGTGGCGCTAACTTTAGCTTCTCAGCTATCTTATCTTTTTCGTTTTGAGTAATTTCTGACGGACATTTAGTTACAACTACAATATCTGCACGTTTTGCTCCAGATCTTGGCTCTCTTAAGTTGCCTGTTGGTAAAACAATATCATCACTATAAAGATTGTAATGTGCCGTTAATAAAATGTTGAAACCAGCTTTTACTTTTCTGTGCTGATAAGCATCGTCTAAGAGAATGACATCTGGTTTGTCTTCTAATGACAGTAATTGCGCTATACCATTTTGACGATTTCCATCTACAGCAACCCTTATGTTTTTAAATTTTCTGTAAAATTGATAAGGTTCATCACCAATTGTATCTGTAGTAGCACCATGGTCGGCTATCAAGTAACCCTCAGTTATACGTTTATAACCTCTACTAAGTGTAGCAATAGATTTTTCGTCCTTTAATAACCGAATCAAATACTCAATCATTGGTGTTTTTCCTGTGCCACCTGTACTAAGGTTGCCAACACAAATAATAGGTGTATCATACCTTTTAGAAGACTTAATACCTTTATCGTAAAGCCAATTTCTTAACCAAGTTACCAGATAATAAATAGGTACAGTAGGGAACAATATGATGCGTATCCATTTCACGAGCACTAAAATATATTATTTTTGAAACAAATATGCACTTATGACAATACAAGATGTAATAAATGAACTACACGATTTAGCACCTCTAAGCTATGCCGAGGATTTTGATAATGTTGGTCTTTTGGTTGGAGATAAAAATCAAACAGTTACAGGTATCTTGGCAACATTAGATACGCTCGAAGTTGTTGTAGATGAAGCTATTGAGAACAATTGTAATCTGATAGTAAGTTTTCATCCTATCATTTTTAAAGGCTTAAAAAAGTTAACTGGCAAAACCTATGTAGAGCGAGTTGTCATAAAAGCCATACAAAATAATATTGCCATATTTTCAATACATACCGCTCTAGACAATGCATTTCAAGGTGTAAATTCCATAATTTGTGATCAGTTAGAATTACAGAATAAAAAGATTTTAATTCCACAATCAGGTACATTAAAAAAGTTACAAACCTATGTGCCAAAAGATCATGCAGAATCCTTAAGAACTGCTTTATTTGAAGCAGGTGCTGGTAATATTGGTAATTA
Organism: Winogradskyella sp.; assembly: GCA_020435515.1. Taxonomy (GTDB): domain Bacteria; phylum Bacteroidota; class Bacteroidia; order Flavobacteriales; family Flavobacteriaceae; genus Winogradskyella. The sequence goes on from JAGQZO010000092.1 coordinate 11,004, forward strand.
TGATTCTTGCAGTTTTAATATCGAAGGCGAAGGAACTTACAGAGGTAACGAAGATTCTAATTCTACATTAGGAGAAAAAGGGCAATTGCATACCGAAAATGAAACCCTGATTTCAGTTGTGTTTGCAAAGCACGTAGAATCGAAAGTGTTAAAAGGACTTTTTAGTACGCATCCATATGAAGAAGTGGCTTATGAAATTACCACACTAGATAATACCAATCAATATATAGGAATGGGAATGATAGGTGAGCTTAAAATTGAGATGGATGAGATTGAATGTCTAAAATATATAAAGCAAAAAATGAATACTGAATGTATTAGACATTCAAAATTATTGAATAAATCTATTAAGAAAATTGCGGTTTTAGGTGGCTCGGGTAGTTTTGCAATTGGTGCTGCAAAAGCTGCAGGTGCAGACCTTTTAGTAACAGCAGACCTTAAATATCATGACTTTTTTAGTGCTGAAAATAGCATTGTATTGGCAGATATTGGCCATTATGAAAGCGAACAGTTCACAAAATCATTTTTAGTAGACTATCTCTCGAAAAAAATTACTAATTTTGCAGTCGTTTTATCAAAGACAAATACAAATCCGGTAAAGTATTTATAATTATGGCGAAAAAAGCTGAAGCTACTGTAGAAGAGCGTTTAAGAGCGCTTTATGATTTGCAGTTAATTGACTCTAGAGTAGATGAAATAAGAAACGTTAGAGGTGAACTTCCTTTAGAAGTTAGAGATTTAGAAGATGAAGTAGAAGGGTTGAATACCAGACTAGAGAAATTAAATGATAGCCTTGCTGTTATAGATGATGAGATTAAAGGAAAGAAAAATTTAATCGAAGAAGCTAAAGCTTTAATCAAGAAGTACAGCGAGCAACAAAATAATGTTAGAAATAACAGAGAATACAACTCCTTAACCAAAGAAATTGAATTTCAGGAATTAGAAATTCAGCTTGCTGAAAAGCATATCAAAGAATTTAAAGCGCAAATAGAGCAGAAAAAAGAAGTTATTTCTGAAACTAAAGAGCGTTTAAAAGATCGTAAAGAGCACCTTAAGCACAAAAAAGGGGAGTTAAATGCTATCTTAAAAGAGACAGAAAAAGAAGAGGAAGCACTTTTAGAAAAGTCTGAAGAGTATCAAAATAAAATCGAAGAGCGCTTAGTAAAAGCATATCACAGAATAAGAAACAATGTAAAGAATGGTTTAGCCGTTGTGCCCATAGAGCGTGGAGCTTCAGGTGGTTCGTTTTTTACTATTCCACCTCAGATTCAAGTGGAAATTGCTTCTCGTAAAAAAGTAATCACTGACGAGCACAGTGGTCGTATCTTGGTAGATGCTGCTTTAGCTGAAGAAGAAAAAGAAAAAATGGATAAGTTATTCGCTAAACTAGCAAAGTAATCCTTGTCAAATAATATATATTAAGCCTTCACAACTTGTGAGGGCTTTTTTATTTAATAAAACTTTAAAAGATTTCTTTTTTAGGAATTGTATTTTTATACGTCTAAAGAAAAAGAAAAAAATAAACTCATGAAAAAGTTACTCATCGTTTTAAGCATAAGCTTATGTTTTAGTTGCCATAATCAGGCACAAACCAATTCTAAACAACAAGAAATTATAAACGCAGAACCTGTTGAGGTTCCGTTGGAAGATGGTAAAGCCAAAGCCTACTTTGCCAGTGGTTGTTTTTGGTGTGTAGAAGCCATTTACGAAAGTGTAAAAGGTGTAGAAGAGGTTTACAGTGGTTTTTCAGGTGGTCATACAGATGACATCACCTATGAAAAAAGCCACTCCGGTACAACAGGACATGCCGAAGCTGTTGAAGTCATTTACGATCCAGAATTGGTGAGTTTTTCAACTTTGGTAGATGTCTATTTTGGTTCTCAAAATCCAACTCAAGTTAATGGTCAAGGTCCAGACAAAGGGCCGCAATACCGTTCAATCATATTCTATCAAAATGATGAGCAAAAGAAAATTATAGAAGATAAAAAAGCAGCTCTTGCAAAAGAATTAGATGCAACAATAGCTGCGGAGGTATATCCGTTCTTAAAATTTTATAAGGCTTCCGATTATCACCAGGATTTTGAAAAAAGAAACCCAAACCAAAGCTACGTAAGAGCAGTGTCTATACCTCGATTAAATCGGTTTAAGGCAAAATTTCCTGAGTTACTAAAGGATGAAGAGAAACACTAAAAGCACTAATTAAGTATCTATTAAAAAACTTAAAATCTGTCATTCTGAATTTATTTCAGAATCTGAAACGAGTTCTGATTGACAGAACACTTTTTTGGTAAACATCTTATGTTTTAGTCGCTTTAATCTCAAAAATCATCGGAAATAACTGATCTTTCATTTTATATAGTCCGGCTTCTGTTTTTATTAAATCAGGAAAAACATCATACGGACTCTCATCATGTTCATTGAGATAGTCTATCTCTAAACCAGCTTCAATAAGTGCGTTGACAACTTCGCTCAACCCATGGTTCCAACCATATTCCTTACTTACCATTTTTGAAGATGGGTTGGCATAAGTGCCTTCGTATTCCTCATAAATGACCTCGTCCTGACTGTAATGGTATTTTAGCTTTGGTTTACCATCAACATAGTCAAACATCCAAAGGATAGGATGAAATTCAACCATATAAAACGTACCACCAACTTTTAAGCGTTCCGCAATCATCTTGCCCCAAGGTTTTAAGTCAGGTAACCAACCAATAACACCATAACTTGTAAATACAATGTCAAACGTTTTTGAAACATATGTCGATGTGTCTAAAACATTGCAGCATACAAATTCGGCATCAAGTTGTAGTTCTGTATTTAGTTGCTTGGCAAGCTTGATGCCTCCATCACTTAAATCCACACCAACACACTGCGCTCCCATACGAGCCCAGCTTAAGGTGTCTTGGCCAAAATGACATTGTAAGTGCAACAATGATTTACCATTAACATTGCCCAAAGCTTCTAATTCGTATCGCATCAAAGAAGATTTCCCAGCTTTAAAAGCTTCTAATTCATACATCTCACTTTCTGCGTGAATAGCCACCTTTTTATTCCAGGTTTCTTTATTAACATCAAAATAATTAGTGTACTTATTCATGGTTGGTTAATTTTGATGTAATTTAAAATATCTTTTCTTATGAAACCATTTTACCTAAGCTTTATATGTCTGTTAGTTCTTTTATCATGTAAATCCGAAAAGAAAGAAGACATTACGATAGAACCAGAAAAGGAACTAACCATTGCCGAAAAAATTGCGAATGCCCATGGTTATGAAAACTGGAAAAATGTTTCGGAAGTTAAATTTACCTTTAGGGTAGATAGAGATACACTAGGTGGAGATGGTAGGTTTTGGACTTGGAAACCAAAAGAAGATATAGTTATTTTCACCAACTATACAGGTTCTTTTGGGTTTACTAGAAGCCAATTGGATAGCACGAAAGTAGGATACGACAAAGCTTTTATAAACGATAAATTCTGGTTTTTAGTACCTTTTCAATTGGTTTGGGATGCGCCATTCGCAACCATTTCTGAGCCAAAAAAAATGGAATCACCTATTAACAAAGAACAACTGAGTATGATTACTGTTTTATATGGAGACGAAGGTGGTTATACGCCAGGAGATGCTTATGATATATATTATGACGAGAATTATTTGATTAGAGAATGGACGTATAGACAGGGTAATTCACCAGAGCCATCCTTAAGTAATACCTTTGAAAATTATCAGGATTTCAACGGTATTAAGATTGCGATAGATCATAAAAAGGATAATGGTAACTGGAACTTAAATTTCACAGATGTTAGCATAACATTAGAATAGATGAGATTCAGAATTTTGGCATTACTTTTGCAAACTATAATGTAAGTTTCACGTCGGTCGCTTCGACTTAAAACGTATAGCTTACATTTTCCGCCTTTTGGCGCCTATATATTCAAGCACTTTAGTTTACGAGCTAAAGTGCTTTTTTTAGCCTTTAAAATCTTGCTTAATATGTGCACCGTCACAATAGGGTTTGTTTTGTGAAGCACCGCAACGACAAAACGCTGTAGTCTTATTTTTGGTTTCTTGTTTTCCATCTTTGTGGGTCACTTTAAGCGTTCCATACACCAAAAGTGGCCCGTTTTCTAAAACTTCAACTTTAGTGTCTAACGTTTCGGAAGCTTTATCTGCACTATTAGTCATGTAATAACTCAACGCGCCAGAAGGACATTTCTTAACGGTTTCAATGATCTTATCGGTTGTACCTGAATCAATTTTTATCCAAGGTCGTTCCTTAGGCTGAAACACCTCTGGCAACCCTTTTACGCACATGGCAGAGTGTATGCATTTTTCAGCCTCCCATACAACTGTGACTTCGCCGTTAGAATATTCTTTTGTCTTGCTCATCTATTTTTAAATTTTTTTGAGAATCTAGATTAGGTTTCTTTTTCCTTAAAGATACTTAAAATTTTAATGCTTAAAAACACCTTTAATCCCTCATTATAAATCCTTATTTTTGTTACAAACCGAAAAATGAAGTATACATTGTCCGACTATAAACTTGGTCTTGATTACGCTAAGCAACAAGACAAACTAGACGAATTATCACATTATAGACAGCAATTTCATATTCCAAAAGACAAGGATGGAAATGAGCTTATTTATCTCTGTGGTAATTCACTAGGACTACAACCAAAATCCACTAAAGACTATATTAATCAAGAACTAGAGGATTGGGCAAATCTTGGAGTAGAAGGGCATACACACGCCAAAAATCCTTGGATGCCTTATCATGAGTTTTTAGCAGAAGCCACAGCCAAATTAGTGGGTGCAAAACCCATTGAAGTGGTGACCATGAACTCGTTAACGGCTAACCTTCATTTTATGATGGCATCCTTTTATAAGCCAACAAATGAGCGCTATAAAATCTTAATAGAAAGTGATGCCTTTCCATCCGATAAATATGCTGTTGAGTCACAATTGCGCCATCATGGTTTCGATGATAACGAAGGATTGTTGTTATGGAAACCAAGAGAAGGGGAAGAGTTGTTGAACTATGAGGATTTAGAACGAATGCTTGAAGCTCACGGAAGCGAAATCGCACTCATAATGATTGGTGGAGTTAACTATTATACAGGGCAATTTTTCGATTTAAAGCGTATTGCCAAATTAGGTCATAGCTATGGTTGTATGGTTGGATTTGATTGTGCACATGGCGCAGGAAATGTTAAGCTGAATTTGCACGATTCCAATGCCGATTTTGCAGTTTGGTGTACGTATAAATACTTAAACGCTGGGCCTGGAAATTTATCGGGGTGTTTTGTGCATGAGAGACATGCCTACGATAAAGACTTAAACCGTTTTACAGGCTGGTGGAGTCATAATAAGGAAACGCGTTTTAATATGCGTCAGGAGTTTGATGTTTTGCCTGGTGCCGAAGGCTGGCAATTAAGTAACCCGCCTATTTTAGCTATGGCTGCTATTAAAGCTTCATTAGATATGTTTAATGAGGTTGGTATAGATCAACTTGTAGAAAAATCTAAGAAATTGACTGGCTATTTTGAATTTTTGTTGAAACAACTTGGTGAGGATGTGATAAGGATTATCACACCATCAAATCCTGAAGAACGAGGTTGCCAATTGTCAATTCAGGTACTTAACGCAGATAAATCATTACATCATAAACTCACAGCATCTGGAGTGATTAGTGATTGGCGCGAACCCGATGTGATTCGTTGTGCACCAGCACCAATGTACAACAGTTTTGAAGATGTGTATAGAATGGTAGAAAAGTTGAAAGAAATCTTGTAAATGAGAAGTTTTTTTCTCTTATACAAGATGAAATTATTATTCTCAAAATCAAGAAAAAATCAGAAGCAAGTTTTTGGGAATATCAAATTTTAGGTTTGTTCTGTTATCTTTTTAATTTAGGTTTTGACTATTTTATAATAACGGATAAAAAAATAGTTTATGTAGTTAAAGATGAATTGCTAAAGGTTGCTGAATATAAGGATTTTGGATCTCTACAATTTAATTCAAATAACGATATTTTTTCATTTAGAAATCTTGATAATCAAGAACAAACACTAAATTTAAAGAGATTGAGATTATCATACGAAGAGATTCAAAGAATAAAAAGGACTTTGAATCAAAATATTTAGAGTCTTGCTAAAACCAAGGATAAAATAATGAAACAAAACCAAAATATTCTAATCATAGGGGCAGGTTTATGCGGCTCGCTTCTAGCCTTAAGATTGGCGCAAAGAGGATACAACGTTAATGTTTATGAGAGTAGACCAGACCTTCGTACAACAGATATTTCGGCAGGTCGTTCTATCAACTTAGCCTTATCCGATCGTGGGTTTAAAGGCTTGCGTCTAGCAGGTGTAGAAGACAAAGCTAGAGAACTATGCATACCAATGAAAGGTCGTCTTATGCATGATACTGAAGGAAACACCTTCACATCCAACTATTCTGGTCGCGATAACGAATATATCAACTCAATTTCAAGAGGGGATTTAAACGGCATGTTATTGACCGAAGCCGATAAGTACGACAATTTAACTATTCATTTTAATACCGAATGTGAAACGGTAGATTTGGATACTAACATTGTTCATTTCTTCAATCGAAATACAAAGAAAAAATTTAATGTTGAAGCAGATGTTATATTTGGTACAGATGGCGCAGGTTCAGAATTAAGAAAAAGCTACTTTTTACAGCGTAAATTCTTATTTAGTTTTTCACAAAATTTTCTAACACACGGTTATAAAGAATTAGAAATTCCTGCAGCAGCAGACGGAAGTCATCAAATTAGCAAAGATTATTTGCACATTTGGCCAAGAGGCGAATACATGCTCATTGCTTTGCCTAATTTAGATGGCAGCTTCACAGTGACCCTATTTTTAGGACATGAGGAAGGAGAATATAATTTCAAGGATTTAGATTCTGAAGTTAAAATAAAAGCCTTTTTCCAAGAGCAATTTCCTGATGCGTTGGCGCTAATTCCAAATATCGCTGCTGAATTTGCCAACAACCCAACAGGTCCGTTAGGCACTATAAAATGTTCACCGTGGTATTATAAAGGCAAAACTTTAATTTTAGGTGATGCGGCACATGCTGTTGTTCCGTTTTATGGTCAAGGAATGAATGCCTCTTTTGAAGATGTGGCGGTTTTAGATAGTATTATAGACAAACATGAAGGCGATTGGGAAATCATTTTTAAAACCTATCAATCGGTTAGAAAAGCAGATGCAGATGCTATTGGCGAATTAGCTGAAGAAAACTATTACGAAATGAGAGATCATGTTGCCAATCCAATTTTCAAGAAAAAACGCCAGCTAGAAATGCAGTTAGAAAAACATTTCCCTGAGCACTATTTTTCAAAATACTCTATGGTAACTTTCAATGAAAATATTGGTTATCATGAAGCTATGACTAAAGGTCGTGCGCAAGACAAAGCCATTTTAAACATGATTGCAGACAACGAGATTAATTTAAACGATGACCTTTCGATTTTATTAAAAATAGTACAAGAAAAAACAAACGACATTATTGATGATGACAATGTTGCAAAAACGATGCATCACTAATAACCTGTCATTACGAGGAATAAAATGACGAAGTAATCTTTTTAATTGAAGTTCGATTAAAAAGATTGCCACAGCAAATTAAAATTTGCTTCGCAATGACAAAACCAAAAGAAAAATGAATACAAACGAAGGAACTAAAGTAACACCAAGAGGCGCATATCCACATGTAAAAGTGGTAGACGATTTCATTTTCGTTTCAGGAACCAGTTCTAGACGCGCAGACAATACCATTGCTGGTGTAGAACTCATTGACGAAATGAACACTAAAAAATTAGATATCGAAGTTCAAACCAGAGAAGTTTTAAAAAACATCGATAAAAATTTACAAACCGTTGGAGCAAGTCTAAAAGACGTGGTTGATGTAACCACGTTTTTAGTAAATATGAACGATTTTGCAGGTTACAACAAAGCCTACGCCGAATTTTTTGACAAGGAAACTGGTCCAACCAGAACAACCGTTGCTGTACACCAATTACCGCATCCTGATTTGTTGGTTGAGATTAAAGTGATGGCATATAAGAAACAATAATATGAAGAGAATTTTAATAGTTTTATTTCTTTTTTTCTCTATCAGTTCATTTGCTAATGCTGGTTATGCATATCGATTTCACTTAAATCTCCAATCTGAAAATGGAGAAATGATAAATGGGTACTTCTACTTATATACTGAAAAAAAATTCATCAATGAATATAACGGAAACTTCAAAGAATATTATGAAGGTAAAGATGAAATTATATTATACACTAATGTTATTACAATAAATTTAGGTGCTCTCATTTTAGACTTCACAAATGAAGACAACAAAACTAAAATTAAATTAAGTGATTTCTGGCGTATTGAAATTAATGAATTTGTTGATTTTGGAAATACAGATAGACTTTTTGAGCTATCAACAGATGAGTTAAATTTAATTAAGGGTAATAAGCCTAAATCAACTTCAATATACAATGAAAAATACGCTGAAAATTGCAGCATAATATTACTTACATGGAACGATAATGTAGAGTTATTAGAAGACAAAAACGAAATTTCAGAAAAAATGAAGTCTTTCGAAGAAGATTTTACTAAATATAATGACGAACTTAATCATTATTTTAGGAATAAGAAGAAGGCACTACTGAATAAAGGTGTTTTATTAATTTTCCATTATGATGCATTATAGATGAAAATTCAAAACTACATAAACGGAAAATTTTCGCTTCCCATTGCTAATGGGTGGATTGACAACTACAACCCTTCAAACGGTGAAGTCTATGGGCAAATCCCAAACTCATCAAAAGAAGATGTAGAAAATGCCTATATAGCTGCAAAATCTGCCTTCCCAAGTTGGTCGCAAACGACTTTAGAAGAACGTAGTAGAATTCTAATTAAAATTTCAGAATTATTAGAAGCAAATTTAGACCGTTTTGCTGAAGCCGAAAGTAAAGACAACGGAAAACCAGTAAGTCTTGCCAAAATGGTAGATATCCCAAGAGCAGCGAGTAATTTCAGGTTTTTTGGTAATGCCATTACACAATTTGCTAGCGAAAGCCACGAAAGTGTTGGGCAAAATGCAGTGAATTATACACTACGCCAACCTATTGGTGTTGTGGGTTGCATAAGTCCATGGAATTTACCACTTTATTTATTCACTTGGAAAATCGCACCAGCAATCGCAGCAGGTAATTGCGTAGTCGCCAAACCAAGCGAAGTCACACCAATGACAGCTTATTTGTTAGGCGAAATTTGCAACGAAGCAGGTTTACCGAAAGGCGTTTTAAACATTGTTCACGGTTTAGGCACAACAACAGGGCAAGCTATTGTAGAGCATCCCAACATCAAAGCCATTAGTTTTACTGGTGGAACAGCGACTGGTGCACATATTGCCAAAGTTGCCGCACCACTATTTAAGAAACTGTCCTTAGAATTAGGAGGAAAAAACCCAAATATCATCTTTGACGATTGCGATTATGATGATATGTTGAATACAACCGTACGCTCGTCGTTTGCTAATCAAGGTCAGATTTGTTTATGTGGAAGCCGAATTTTTGTAGAGGAAACTATTTATGAAAGATTTAAAACAGACTTTGTAGAAAAAGTAAAAGGGTTAAAAGTTGGTCATCCATCTGAAAGGGACACCAATATTGGCGCTTTAGTGTCTAAACCGCATCTTCAAAAAGTGAAAAGCTACATCGAAATTGCTAAAGAAGAAGGGGCAACTATTTTATGTGGTGGCAAAGCAGTTACTGTTGAAGGCTACGAAAACGGTTACTATTTACAACCCACGGTTATCGAGGTTAAAACTGACGATTGTCGTGTAAACCAAGAAGAAATTTTTGGGCCAGTGGTAACCATTATGCCTTTTAATACTGAAGACGAGGTTTTGCAAATGGCAAACAAAGTAAAATACGGATTATCTGCAACACTTTGGACGAATAACCTAAAACGAACCATGCGAATGAGCAGCCAAATACAAGCAGGAATTGTTTGGGTAAACACTTGGATGTTACGCGATTTACGCACACCTTTTGGTGGTGTTAAACACTCAGGAGTTGGTCGTGAAGGTGGTTTTGAAGCCTTACGCTTTTTTACTGAGGCTAAGAATGTATGTATAAAGTATTAATGTCATTCCTGCGAAAGCAGGAATCTAATTTTTTCATTATTAAAAAATGGTTTAATTAAATTTCAACTTTAAACTCTAGGATAATGCCAATTGTTACGATTAATAGAATTAGTGAATACGAAAATAGATTTAGAAAAATTCGGCTAGAAGTAAAAGGTAAATTAGTGGCAAAAATAAATAACGGTGAAAAACAAAAACTAGAGTTATCTAATGGTAAACATTATATTCAAGCCAAAATTGATTGGTGTACTTCAAATATTTTGGAAGTAGAATTAATAGAGGACATCAACATAAAGTTAATGAAAGGTAAAGGGTCAGCTCTCTACAGGACTACCTTTGGGTTTAAAGAGTACTTACTGTTACAGTTGGGAGTTGATTAAATTTAGAATTTGATTAACATTAAAAAGATTCCTGCCTACGCAGGAAATGATTATGGACTTAAAACTAAATAATAAATACGCACTAGTTTGTGGCAGTACAGCAGGCATTGGAAAAGCTACTGCTTTAGCTTTAGCTGAAGAAGGAGCAAACATCACACTAGTAGCAAGAAACGAAGACAAGCTAAAAGCAGTTTTAGCAGAATTACCAAAACACAGAAATCACGATTATATCGTAGCTGATTTTTCTAATCCGATGGAATTAAAAGAAAAAGTTGAAGGCTATATTAAAAACAATCACGGATTTCATGTGTTGGTAAACAATACAGGTGGCCCAGCTGGAGGACCTGTTTTTGATGCAAAGATTGAAGAGTTTGAAAACGCGTTTACGCAACATTTAAAATGCAATCATGTATTAGTACAAGCTGTCGTTCCGTTTATGAAAGATGAAAATTATGGACGTATTATTAATGTAATTTCAACATCTGTAAAACAGCCATTAGACGGACTTGGCGTGAGTAACACTATTCGTGGTGCTGTAGCAAATTGGAGTAAAACCTTAGCTAATGAGCTGGGTCAATTTGGTATTACCGTAAACAATGTCTTACCAGGCGCAACAGGAACAGAGCGTTTAACCGAAATTATTAAAAGCAAAAGTGCTAAAACTGGTAACACAGAAGAAGAATCTGCTAACGCCATGAAAAGCGCTGTACCAGCAAAACGTTTTGCAAAACCAGAAGAATTGGCTGCTGCAATCACTTTTTTAGCAAGTGAAAAAGCGAGTTATATAAACGGAATTAACCTTCCGGTTGATGGTGGCAGAACAAAAAGTTTATAGAATTTTCAATTATTATGAAAAACTATTATTTGTACATACTAGCTGCATTTTTTTTCTTTTTTGACGCTCCATTAGATGCACAGACCTATGTTTTAAAAGCTATTCCTACAGAAAATAACAAGGATATGTTTCACCTTGGTGGTGAAACAGATATGGAATTAAGTTCTTCAATTAGGGAGAAAATGAGTGGGAGGCATTTTAAGAACAGAATGATTTATATTAGTGATAATGACGCATATTACACATTCGTACCTTATTTAAGAGATAAATCAGATTCGTTGTTATATAAGTACACTGATGTTCCCTTATTTACCTATCTAAGGGGTATTGATTTGTTTTTGGAAAAAAAAGAGGATTCTATTCTAATCCATAAAAAAGAAGATTTTGCAAATAAGTTTCGTTTTGAGGCTGTTAATGAGTTTAAAAATTATTTAGGTGTCACAGTACAGAAATACAAATCAAAAAATAATTTCTACGAAACCTATTTTTGGGTAGCAGAAAATTCTAACGCATCCAATAACGAATATGTTGTCATTTTAAAAGACTTAGGCTTGTTAAACCTAGAATCAAACAAAAGCATCGTTGCAATAAATTATCTAGGTATAGAATTTCCAATAGAATATATGTCTCTTGAGCGAAAGAGTAGACAAAATTTAAATGAAGAATTGTTTGAAGATACTGTTATTGGTGAGTCATCAAAGGCTCAAGAAGAAGTAGAGCAAGTCTACAAAGAGGTATCTAATCAAGATGAGATAAAGTATTTACTTAATAAACCACATTCCTTTCAATACAAGAGACAAAGAACTGATATCGATCTTAATTTCGATTCTAATCGATGGGAATCTGATATATATCTAAATAAAGAGAATAAGAACCGTATTCAGTTTTCTAATGATAGATTTTACGCCCTATTTGACGATTATCTAATACAAGGTAAAGTAGAGTCCAATGGAGATCTTATATATGAATCCTCAAAGAAAAGAATTAAATCGCAAGAAAATAATAGTGTAGACTTGTCTGATAGAAAACTATTATATCTAAATAAAAATAAAAATATAATTGATTTTTGTGTACAGGACACCAAGGAATTTTGGGGCTTTATGAGATACTCACTTATAACTGATTCAGAAGATTTTGAACATCTAAATACCAAAATAATTTTACCTAATGGTAGAACTATAGAAGGATTGATAAGTAGAGTAGTAACTTTTAATGCAGGATATAATAATAGTCATTATGAATACTCTACTAATTCAAGTGAAATAGAGGAGTTAAATGAAATCAAAACTTATGTTATTAAGGAATAGTTTAATTTTAATTGTAACAATAGTAGGCTTTTCTATTAATAGTTATTGCCAAGATTTAATTCCATATAGAGTAGGAAATAAATGGGGTTTTGCAGATGATAAAGGAAAGTTAGTTTACGAAGCTGAATATGATTCTGTAGGTGTATTTGAGCGGAACAAAACACTTAAAACCTATGGTAGTATGGTGTATAAAGGAGAGCGAAGTACTTATATAAACAAAACTAATAAACCCATTTTTGATGCTAACTATAAAAACATCTATCATATTTATAGAGAATGGATAATAGCTAAAGACAATAATGATGAGCTAAGATTATTTGATTCTTCTCTGATGAAGTTTAGTGACTTTACTTTTGACGATTATCATGCAGAATATGATTTTTTGATTGTTGAAAAGGAAGGTAAAATTGGAGTGATTGATAGTAAATCAGAAATTATTATTCCTCTAGAATATGATCAAATAATTTACACAAATTTTAATGACTGTTCAATAAACTATGATGACTATCAAAATCATAAATTATCTGATTTCAATCTTGAAAATAAAGAAGGCTTACTTTATTTGGATGGTGAAAAATTATCGGAAGATAAAGATTTACTCCTTGCTGTTGTTATAAATGATAGAGTAACAAAACGCGTTTTAAAACTTGTTAGGCAAAAGATAGTTGAAGATGAAGATGATGAAATTTATTTTTCAACAATTGAGTCAACAGAAGCTTATTCTGAAAATAGTAATCCATTGTTAGAAAAAATAAGTAAAAAGGAAAATTTAGTTTTCACAGAATGTAATGATAAAATAAAAGCATGTATTTACAAAAAGGATTATAAATACGGGATATATAATATTAAAACAAATAGTTTCTCTGAATTGTTCGATAAAATAGAATCCATTTCAAACTATAATGTATATAAAGTAAAGAAAGATGGTAAACAAGGTGTTATAGATAAAGATTTTAAAGAGCTAATGCCAATTAAATATTCATATCTTAGTGTTGATTATAAATCTGGTTATTTAATTACTAGTAGTTTTTATAAAACAGAATCTATGACTGATTCTAAATACGATTATTATAACCTAAAAACTAACAGGTATTTTATTAAAGATTGTGACTTTCTTTATGGAGGTTATATTAGAAAAAGTTCTGAAAGTGGCGTATTTTATATCGCAGTTAATAAAAATAATACTATTTTTTATGTAAACGAAAATGGTATAAAGTATATACAGAAGTAAATCTAAAACTTACAATTATGAGCAAATTATATCCACCAATTAATTTTAAAACATGGATTGAAGAAAATCGTCATTTACTAAAACCACCTGTTGGTAATAAAGTGGTTTGGAAAGATGCAGATGTTATTGTTATGGTCGTTGGTGGACCAAATGACAGACAGGATTATCATTATAACGAAACACCAGAATTTTTCTATCAAATTGAAGGTGACATGGTTTTAAAAGTGATTGAAGATGGTGAGCCCAAAGATATTCACATAAGAGAAGGTGAAATATTTGTCTTACCACCCAAAGTACCACATTCTCCACAACGTAGTGCAAATACAGTTGGTTTGGTTATAGAATATCCAAGACCAGAAGGTGTAAAGGATAAATTACAATGGTACTCTGAGGAAGATACAAGTTTAATTTATGAAGAAGAGTTTATGCTTGATAATATAGAGACTGATATGCCTGCAATTTTTGACCGTTATAAAGATATGGTCAAAAAAGGAGCATTTAAGAAATAAGACAAAAAAAATTAACCAACATAAAACAATTACCAATAGTATAATTTAGGTAGTTTTACCAAGATATGAGCAAACGCAAACTAAGAATAAACGGTCACTCACACCTTCTACCTTATCCGGAAGAGATTCCTGAATTTATGAAGGATAAGGGAATTTTTTGGGTGGATAAAGACCGAAAATTTATGCTTCAAAAAGATTGGAATAGACCAATTACAGATTCGAGTTTTTTCTTAAATGAAAAATTAGCTTGGATGGAGCATTTTAAAATAGATCATGCTGTTGTTTTGAATTTATCTCAGCTTTATGGTAACGGTCTGCGTCTTGAAGAAATGAAACAGGCTTTGCGTTTTCAAAATGATTTTAATGCACGTATACAACATGACAATCCGAGTAAGTTTACAACGGGTTTTGTTGTGCATCCTGGATTTGTAAGAGGTGCTTGTTGGGAAATTGAGCGTTGTGTTGAAGTATTAGGTATGCGTTTGCTGTGTTTACCGACGCATTACATGGATACTATTGGGACTTGGCGCTGTATTTTTGATGAAGAAAATGAGCCCATTTTTGAATTGGCAGATAAATACAACTTGGCTGTAGAAATTCACCCTTACGATGGCGAAAAGTTTATTAAGTTAGAAAATACGTCTTGGCGTTTTCATTTGATTTGGATGTTGGCTCAATGTGCAGATGCCTATCATTTTTTAACTTTAAATGGCTATTATGAAAAGTACCCAAATATGCGTGTGTGCTTTGCTCATGGTGGACAGTTGGCTCAGATTAATTTAGGGAGACGCATACAAGGGTTTGATGGTAGGCCGGATTTATTTGAGGGTAAAAGACATCCAAGAAAGGCCGTAGGGCATAAAAACATCTTCTTTGACACGTTAGTACACGATACTGGCTCTTTAGAATTATTGATTAAAAATCAAACATCTAAGCAGGTGTTAATAGGTTTAGATGATCCTTATCCACTAGGTGAAATGGAGAGTGCAAAGCAATCTTCTTACCCAGGTAAAATTTTGGATTTGGCAATAGAGCGAAATATTATAAATGAGACCGAACGTGATGCTATTTGGGAAGATAATGTTATCCAATGGTTATGTGGTGATGATGAGCAGGCTAAAAAAGATTTGGTAGCAAGAATAACTTCTTAAAAGTAATTTTCAATTTTTTATCTATATTTAGAACCTAATCATCAACTATATATTATGAGAAAAATCGGAGGATACATGGTCTTTTTTGGCCTTTTTGCAATTGTATTAAGCTTTTTTGATAGAGTTCCAAGTATTTTAATGTGGATATATGAATGGGGAGAAGGTGTCGCATGGGCCATAAAAGGAGGTTTAGTGGCAGTAGGTGCTGTATTATTCTTCTTAGGTAAACCAGAGGCTGAAGAAGTGGAACTAGAACTTCCAGAAGAGCCTAAAGCAGAATAATTTTCAACTTTAAATTTTTGACATGTATTTTTTGCCAGAGGCATTAGACAATTATGTTGTTTCACATTCTGAGCAAGAACCTGAGTTGTTGCAACAATTAACTCGAGAGACGTATCAAAAAATCTTACAACCTATTATGCTCAGTGGTCCTTACCAAGGTAGAGTACTAAGCATGATTTCTAAACTTGTAAATCCTAAATCTATTTTAGAATTAGGGACATTTACAGGTTACGCAACCTTATGTTTAGCTGAAGGGTTACAAAAAGATGGTGTAATTCATACCATTGATATTAATGAAGAGCTTCACGATTTTCAACGAAAGTATTTTGACAAATCCGAATATGGGCATCAAATAATTCAACACACAGGAAATGCATTGGACATTATTCCTATCTTAAATATTTCGTTCGATTTGGTTTTTATTGATGCCGATAAGCCTAACTATAGCAACTATTTTCACTTAATAATAGACAAGCTAAACTCTGGTAGTATTATACTTTCAGATAACGTGTTATGGCATGGTAAAGTCGTAGAACCATTAGATGAAAAAGATGCCTCTACTAAATCTGTTTTAGATTATAACACGCTTTTAAAAGAAGATAAACGTATTGAAACAGTAGTATTGCCAATACGTGATGGGTTGACCATAAGCAGAAAAAAATAAAAAAGAGCTTTGTGTTAATTTACAAAGCTCTTTTCAGTTTTGATTGGTTATCTCTATTGCACAGCTTGAAGTGCATTAATATTTCCATAGCCAAAATTACTGCTCTTAGTTGGATAGAAATCTGACGATTGCTTCAACCTATTTAACACTTGGGTTCTTGACCAACTAGGATATCTTGACCAAATTAAAGCAGCTATACCTGCAGTTGTTGCAGTTGCTACAGATGAGCCACCTGTATACCTTCTTTGACCAGTATTAAACCCTAAAACAGGAGGTGCTTTACTTGTGTTGTTGTCTCCTTCCATAATAATAGTGAAGTCTATTTTATTACCACTATGGCATGTGTCGCATCTTTCATAATTAGATCCATCATCGACACCTGTAACAGCAACGGTTTCGCTCATTGTAGCAGGGAAAATTACTCCAAATCCATTGGTAAAGCTTGTTGAGGTTCCACCAGCAGCAAAAATTAATTTTCCTTTACTGTAAGCATATTTAACGGCATCTTTAATATTGCCAATAGACCAAACATAACCGATTGACATCGAAATTATTTTAACATCACTTCTATTACCTAGCTGTGTTAGTGCCATAGAAACACCTTTTCTTTCATGATAATCATTTAACAAGACATCTTCTGTTGCTCTATAGGCAACAAGGTTAGCATTATATGCTACACCAACTGGCATTCCGTCATCATTTCTTGGAGCTGCCATAGTAGAACCCATTGCCGTACCATGCCCACATTTATCATGAGGACCATCATAGTTGCTACTCCACCACCATGCAGAATCAATGAACGTTCCATATTTTTGAACAAATCGACCTGTGGAGGCTCCATCATTAAATCCAGATGAGTTTAATAAATATTGTGATGCGGAAACACCTGTATCAATAAGACCAATAGTTACACCAGAACCTGTACTATAATTCCAAGCTTGAGGAATATTATGCTCG
>JAGQZO010000003.1 GCA_020435515.1 Winogradskyella sp.
CAAACACTAACCAAAAGTGGTTATGGCAAATATTTACTAAACTTACTCAGGGAATAAGATGCTGGTAACCGAAACAAAATTAAAAGGCTGCTTAATCATAGAGCCCCAAGTTTTCAAGGACAAAAGAGGCTATTTCATTGAAAGCTTTAATAAAAAAAAGTTTAAAGAACTTACGGGAATTAATATTGATTTTGTGCAAGATAATGAATCAAAATCTTCAATGGGAGTACTAAGAGGACTTCATTATCAAAGAGGAAAATTTGCACAAGCAAAATTAGTTAGAGTCATTTCGGGAAGTGTTTTAGACGTAGCAGTTGATTTAAGAATAGATTCTGAAACCTTTGGAGAACACGTTTCAGTTATTTTATCGGGTAAAAACAAAACCCAACTATATGTGCCTAGAGGATTTGCCCATGGTTTCTTGGTTTTAGAGGATAACACAACGTTTTGTTATAAATGCGATAACTATTACAACAAGGAAAGTGAAGCAGGCATAATATATAATGATAAAGGCTTAAACATCGATTGGAATTTACCAAAAGTGGATCTAATAATTTCTGAAAAAGATCAAACCTTACCCACCTTTAAAAATGCCGATTTATGAAATGCCCATTAGCTACAAACCACAAACTAACCGAAAAAACAAATAGGGTATTCCGTCTGATTATTAAAAAAACAAATATTAACAGATGAAAAAGGTTTTAGTTCTTGGTGCAGACGGACAGTTAGGCAAAACATTGTTTTTATTATCAAAACAAACTGATATTGATTTTTCATTCTACAGCAAATACAAGGCAGACATAACAAATAAGGAAAACTTAAGAAATGTATTTCATAAAACGTATTTTGAGTATTGCATAAACTGTGCTGCTTATACAAATGTTGAAAAAGCAGAAGATGAGATTGAAAAGGCAGTTTTAATTAATGCTACTGGTGTTAGAAACATTGCCGAAGTTTGTAAAGAAAACAACACAAAACTTATACATATTTCAACAGATTATGTTTTTGACGGAACAAATAATAAACCATATAAAACAACGGATTTAACCAACCCAATTAACCAATACGGTAAATCCAAACTACAAGGCGAAAAATTTGTAGAAGGTGTTCTAAAAGAGCACTATATAGTTAGAACGTCTTGGTTGTACTCACCCTTTGGAAAAAACTTTGTAAAGACCATTATAAAGCATATTCAAAACGATACAAATTTAAAGATAACCACCAAAGAGCGAGGAACACCAACCAGTTGTTTAGAATTGTCAAGGTTCATATTCTTTGTCATTACACGCGACAACATCCCTTTCGGTATATACCACTTTTCTGCAAAAGGAAGCACAACATGGTATGATTTTGCAATTGAAATAGTAGAAAACTATAATCCTAAAAAAGTGTCCAATATTTCGGCAACAGACAATTTTAAAACACAATCTCAAAGACCCGTATATAGCGTTTTAGATATTTCAAAAACAGAAAAATTTTATGGTCAATTGCCAAAATGGCAACACAATCTCAAAGAAGTTTTAAAGGAGTTAAAAATGTTGCCTTAATCATGATATACATGTCTTAAGTTTAATAATATTTTACCTTTGTACTTTAAAAGCGCAAGCTAAGACACAAAAAAATGAAAAAAATAGCATTAATTACAGGAGTAACTGGTCAAGACGGGGCATATTTAAGTGAATTCCTGTTAAAAAAGGGATATATAGTTCATGGTATTAAAAGAAGATCATCTCTGTTTAATACTGATAGGATAGACCATTTGTATCAAGACCCACATGTAGACAATCAGGACTTCTTTTTACACTACGGAGATTTGACAGACAGCACCAATCTTATTCGCATAATTCAGGCTGTTAAGCCAGATGAAATATACAATTTGGCAGCAATGAGCCATGTTCACGTATCATTTGAAACACCAGAATACACTGCCAATGCAGATGGCATAGGCACATTAAGAATCTTAGAAGCAGTAAGAATGCTTGGGCTAGAAAAAAAGACAAGAATTTATCAAGCTTCTACATCAGAGCTGTATGGCAAAGTACAAGAAGTTCCTCAAACGGAAAAAACACCTTTTTATCCCAGAAGCCCTTACGCAGTAGCAAAGATGTATGCGTATTGGATTACCGTTAATTATAGAGAGGCATACGGTATGTTTGCCTGTAATGGTATTTTATTTAATCACGAGTCGCCAATACGAGGGGAGACTTTTGTAACAAGAAAGATAACTCGAGCATCAGCTAGAATTGCTTTAGGTATGCAGGACAAAATGTATCTAGGCAATTTAGATGCCCAAAGAGATTGGGGACATGCAAAAGACTATATAAGAATGATGTGGCTTATTCTACAGGCAGAGCAACCAGAAGATTGGGTAATTGCAACAGGAAAAACCACAACAGTAAGAGACTTTATTAAGATGTGCTTTAAACACGTTGGAATTGAATTAGATTTCGTTGGAAAAGGTTCTGATGAAAAAGGTTATATAAAGTCTTGTGAAAATAAAGATTATCAATTAGAGGTTGGCCAAGAGGTGGTTGCGGTGGATGAACGCTATTACAGACCTACAGAAGTAGATTTGTTAATTGGAGACGCCACAAAGGCTAAAGAAAAATTAGGCTGGGTTCCTAAATATGATTTACCAGCATTAGTTGAAGATATGATGACTAGCGACTTAAAGCTAATGCAAAAAGAGCAGTACCTTAAAGATGGTGGCTACAGAATCAATAATTACTTTGAGTAACCAGTATGAAAAAGGATTCAAAAATATACGTTGCTGGTCATAGAGGTCTTGTGGGTAGTGCAATTTTAGAAAACTTAAAACAAAAGGGCTATAAAAATATTATTACCCGAACCCACAAAGAGTTAGATCTAACAAATCAGTTAGACACCAAACGTTTCTTTGAGTCAGAACAACCAGAATATGTGTTTTTGGCAGCCGCTAAGGTAGGAGGTATAGTTGCGAACAACGTATACAGAGCCGACTTTATTCATCATAATTTAATGATTCAAAACAACGTTATTCACCAGAGTTATGTTAATAACGTTAAAAAACTACTTTTCTTAGGAAGTACATGTATTTATCCAAAAAACTGTCCTCAACCTATGAGAGAAGATTACCTGCTCACAGATACCCTTGAATACACCAACGAACCCTATGCCATAGCAAAAATCGCAGGCATCAAAATGTGCGAAAGCTACAATTTACAATACGGCACCAATTTTATTTCTGTAATGCCAACCAACCTTTATGGCCCGAATGATAATTTTGATTTAGAAAAGTCGCATGTACTTCCAGCCTTAATCAGAAAAATTCATTTAGCTAAATTATTGGCAGAAGGGCAGGAAGAAGCCGTTAGAGTTAATCTTGAAAAGGCAACTTTTGAAGAGGCTAAGGAATATTTAAAGACATTTGGCGTTAGTAGTAAATCTGTTGAAATTTGGGGCTCCGGAATGCCCAAAAGAGAATTTCTGTGGTCTGAAGACATGGCAGATGCCTGTATATTCATTATGGAAAACAGAAACTTTAGTGATACTTTTATAAAAGGACAAGCTGAAATTAGAAACACCCATATCAATATTGGTACAGGAAAAGAAGTTTCTATAAAAGAATTGGCCGAAATTATTAAAAGTGAAATTGGATTTACAGGAAATCTGGTTTTCAACACAAGCAAACCAGATGGCACAATGCAAAAACTTACAGACGTTACCAAGCTTCATAGTTTGGGCTGGAAACACAAAATAGAATTACAACAAGGGATTAGAAAAATATATAACTGGTATGTTGAACAAGAATCTAGAGTTAGCCATTGAGACTTCCTTAAAGGCCGGAAAGGTAATAATGGAAGTTTATGACTCTGTAATAGAAGTGGAGTATAAAGACGACAAATCACCTTTAACCGAAGCCGATAAACGATCTAATGCCATTATTAATTCGTATTTAAAAACCTCACTAATTCCGATTATTTCAGAAGAAAACAAGCAAACCGATTACGGTGTTAGGAAAACTTGGGAAACTTGTTGGGTTGTTGATCCTGTAGACGGCACAAAAGAGTTTATAAAACGAAACGGTGAGTTTACCGTTAACATAGCGCTTGTTGAGAACGGCACGCCAAAGCTGGGAGTAATTTATGTGCCAGCAATCAAAACCCTATATTATGGGAATGTAGAGGAAGGCAAAGCCTTCAAGGTAGAATTGAGCTCTCATGATTCCAGTATGAACAAAGTCTTAAATTCGTCAAAGCCATTACGACCAAAAAAAAACACTTCAAACAAGGTAGAAGTGGTGGGCAGTAGATCTCACATGAATGAAGACACTCTAAATTTTATAGAAGCTTTAAAAAATGAGGGAAAGGATGTTGAAATTGTGTCCAAAGGAAGCTCATTAAAATTTTGTCTAGTCGCCGAAGGTAATGCAGATGTTTACCCGCGTTACGCACCTACAATGGAATGGGACACTGCCGCAGGCCAAGCTATCTGTAATGCTGTTGGCGTAAAGGTGATATCTAAAGAAACTAACAAACCTTTAATCTACAATAAAGAAAATTTGTTGAACAGTTATTTTCTGGTAAGCAAGTAGGATGGCAGACGTTTCCTATAAACGACATATAGCAAAAACCATTACTTGGAGAATAATAGGTACTTTAGATACAATAGTGCTCTCATGGATAATTACTGGAGACCCTATGGCAGGTGTAAAAATTGGAATAGCCGAAGTTACAACTAAAAGTGTATTATATTATCTTCATGAGAGGGTTTGGTATAAAATTAATTTAATGAGAGATGGAGTTCTCCTTGAAAGCAAAAAGCGACATATAGCAAAAACCTTTACATGGAGGTTTATAGGAACACTAGATACTATGACTTTAGCGTGGATCATTTCTGGCAACCCACTTGCTGCATTGCAAATAGGTTTTGCAGAAGTCATAACAAAGATGCTATTGTACTACTTACATGAGCGTGCTTGGTATAGAGTAAATTTTGGACTAATCAGGAGAAACAAAGATTAAAATGGACAAAAATATCACACCTCACCATTATCAGGTTTCTATGGGGGACAGAAGAAAAAGTAATGGGCATAATTCCTTTCTATTGTGGTTTACGGGCTTGTCAGGGTCGGGTAAATCTACAATAGCTAATGTTGTAGAACAAAAACTTTATCAAAAAGGGATAAAAACATACACCCTAGATGGTGACAACATAAGGAAAGGGATTAATAATGACTTAACTTTTTCTCCCGAAGACAGAACAGAAAACATCCGTAGAATTGCTGAGGTTACAAATTTAATGATAGATGCTGGTTTAGTGACACTTGCAGCATTTGTATCACCCTATAAAAAAGACCGCGAGAACATTAGAACTATTGTTAAAGATGTTAACTTTGTCGAAATTTATATCAACACTAGTGTTGAAGAGTGTGAGCGTAGAGACGTTAAGGGTCTATACAAAAAGGCTCGATTAGGAGAAATAAAGAACATGACGGGAATTTCTGCACCTTACGAAGCACCAGAAAACCCAGATATTGAAATAAAAACAGAATACGAATCCGTTGAAGCAGCAGTTCAAAGGATTATTGATTTTATAACACCAAAATTAAAGCTCAATAATGAGTAAGTATTATTTAAATTATTTAGATGAGTTAGAAAGCGAAGCTATTTTTGTGCTAAGAGAAGTTTGGGCACAATTTGATAACCCAGTAATACTATTCTCAGGAGGTAAAGACTCTATTGTTGTAACGCATTTAGCTAAAAAAGCTTTCCATCCATGTAAAATTCCATTTCCTCTAATGCATGTAGATACAGGTCATAATTTTCCTGAAACTATAGCATTTAGAGACAATATTATCAAAGATTTAGGTGTTAAATTAATTGTAGGGTCTGTTCAAGAATCTATTGACGAAGGTAGGGTTGCCGAAGAAAAAGGAAAGAATGCCACCC
>JAGQZO010000093.1:0-629 GCA_020435515.1 Winogradskyella sp.
GCTGATCCATTTGTTAACTTAAGCTATAGAAACATTAAAATTGAAAGTCAACTCATAGGTGATTACAATTTTGGAAATATTGCTGTGGCGGTAGCTATTGGTCAGCATTTCAACGTAAGTCATGAAGCTATTAAAAATGCGATTGAAAGTTATAAACCTAATAACAATCGTTCAGAAATTATTGAAAGGGGATCTACAAAAATTATTTTAGATGCTTATAACGCCAACCCAACAAGCATGTTGGCAGCACTTAAAAATTTAAAACAACTAGACGCAGAGCACAAATACCTATTTCTTGGGGATATGTTTGAACTGGGTAAAGAAGCCGAAAAAGAACACCAAGCAATTTCAAATTTTGCAGAAGATAATTTTAACCAAAACATTATACTGGTAGGCGAGAATTTTTACAAAACCACTACAAAAGAAACAACTCAAAAATTTAAAACTTTAGAGGATTTAAAATCAGTATTAAAAAACTTAGATTTAAAAGACTCTACAGTTTTAATAAAAGGATCAAGGGGAATGGCTCTAGAACGAATTTTAGATTACATCTAGAATAAAAAAATCCAAACTTTTATTTGGATTTTCTTTTTTTAAGTGGGTCATACTGGACTCGAACCAGTGACTTC
>JAGQZO010000093.1:653-10979 GCA_020435515.1 Winogradskyella sp.
ACACTCTGAACCAACTGAGTTAATGACCCTCTTTATAAATAAAAAAAGTCCACATTTCTGTGAACTTTTGTGGGCGCGAAGGGATTCGAACCCCTGACCCCTTGGGTGTAAACCAAGTGCTCTGAACCAACTGAGCTACGCGCCCTAATTATTAGGACTGCAAATATAGACTAGTTTTTAAAATCTCAAAAGATTTTTTAAAAAAAATTAAATTATTTCTAAGCCCAAAAAAATGAAAAATATTTTTCCATTTAATTTATTTATTTACTTTTAAAACTGATAAGATTTTAGACTTGAAATACACCTCCTTAACAGATCTTCTTGACCTAAATTTAGACCAAATATCTGAGCTAAATGCCAATAGTATTATTAGGCTTCAAAAACAACTGAAGGCTAAAGCAGTGTTAGAGGATAACAACAACATTGGAGAGATAACTAAAATCATAGATGACCTTAAAAATGATAATCTAAGAGAATGCTATATTTTTGTTGAAAAACATGCTTGGCTAAAACACTTAATTTCAGGTAATTTTGAAGGTATAATTTTAAAAGACATTGAAATAGATGAATCTTCAATACAAGATTTAGAAAATCTTAAATATTTTCTAAACGATTATTTTAAAGAGAACTTAATTGTATTTATAGGTAATGCCCTAAACAAAGGAAAATATGAGCATATTTATAAAACACTACAATACAACTACCTGTTTACTGAAGCTATCAATCAATTAATTATTAGCTTCTTTAAAGCAAGGTTAAATTACGCTTGTGCATATCTTCAAGAAGGTAAATTAAGTGAAAAACAATTTCCTGTAACATTTATTAGCAATAAGACATTTATTAAGAGTTTAAATGCTTATCCAGATGCGTTTAATGAAGAGATACAAGAATTAAACTCTGAGGTCATTGACATCTATAATCAACTTAGAAGAAATACTGGTAGAGATAATTTTAAGTTTTGTGCTAAGGTGATGGTAGCTTTTGCTGATTTGGATACCTCAAAAGTATTTTTAAAAGAAACTTTAGAATCTAACGCTGAGATAGCGAAAGAATATGCACACCCCTCTAATCGAGAAAAAGAAAAATCCGGATCTGGACCAAACAGTTGGAGTATAGTTTTTATTGTATTCATAGTAATAAGATTCATTTTTTGGATAGGCAAAAGTGTTTCTAACGATTCTCGCCCAGATTACAATCCAATAAATTTTGAAAACTACGACTTCAATTCTTCAGGTATTAACGACAATCGCTTGAGAAGTATTGATAGCATTATGAAAGAAATGCAAAAGGGAACTGTAGATGAAGAAGACTTAAGAAGGGTACTTAGTGGAAATTCTGCATCTTCTGATGACAACACTTCAAATGATGAGATAAAAGAACCCATAATTGAATCTACCGTAGACATCGAAGAAACTATGATGGAAGCTGGGGAGTTAATAGAAGACGAACCACTTTCTAAAGCAGACAAAAGAAAGCTAGTGAGCCATATTCGCTTTTTATATTCGTTAAAGTATAAGTACTATATAAAGCCGAAAGACAATACTATTCTTTCATCATCATACCCTGATAGTAATCCCTACCCAAAAACATTTAATCTTATGCCAGGAAAACCAAGGGTTAGTAGTAAAGACGATATTACATTGATTAGTAATAAAAGTGACAAAGATCTTGTTGTTTTTAGGCTAAAAAGTGGTATTGATCAATCTATTTATATTCCCAGAGATAAAAATAAATATGTTTTTTTGAGAGTAAGAGATTGTCTTGTGTTTTATACTGGAACTGATTTTATAAAATCTAAATTCTCTCACTTTAAAAATGATGGTAGACTTTCGGAAATATATAAAATAAAAAAACTTGACAGAGGTAATAGTACAATAATAATTTATCCACCAAAGAAAAGCAATACAGATACCTCATCAAAAAGAGTACAGTATAATGCCTATGACACGGATAATCTAAGCCTCTATAATCTAAGTATTAAGCCTCTATATATTGACGAACTTTATAAGCAATACTATAACAACTACTACAACAAAAATTAATTTAACCCTGTTTTGCTATCATCACTAAAGTCTTTACGCTTTTGTCTTTCACTCTCTGGCAACAATGCTGAAAGCCCATAAACCACATGACGAATAACCTTATAATCTTTTTGTTCTAAGGCTTTATCTCCTTGTTCAAATAATTTTTCGGCTTTACGCTTATTAGTGAAATTATCATAAAATTTTAATCCTAAATAATAGGATATAAAATTCTCATCACTAGATTGTATAATTGCATTATACAACTCTTCTAGTTCCTTGATTTTTGAACGAATCAGGTATTTATCTAAGGAGTTAATAACCTCCTTTTCGTTTTGTATGATACGTTGATACTTGGTTTTAAAACGTTCATTTTCATCTTGATTAAGATGATATTCTAAATCTACTTTAATGTCATTATATTCTTCTATTTCTTTTGCTACTAGTTCATTTCTAGTTAAATCATCAAACTCTTGTATAAGCTTTCGCTTCTTATCATCGAGTTGGAATTTAGTATCAGAAATATCATCGTCTTGTAACATTGAAGCTTCAATCTGAATCTCTATAAGACCTACTCTTATAGACTCAAGCTTATTAGAATATTCAAAATTTTCAAGAGAATTTGCTGTTTTTATTACTGCTTCAACATCTCCTAAAACTGTATTAATCTCAGTGTTGATTTTATTAATACTTATAGAGCGTTCAGACTCACTAAACACATTCTCAAATTCTTGGTCACAAGACTGTAAATAGACATTAATCTTTAATTCTCTAGATTCAGATATTTCTAACTCAATCTCAATATCAGTTCCTTTTATTAAATCATCTTCTAAATCCTCACCAAAAATTTCGATATAACCAATACTTAAACCAGAACTTGGCAAACCGTTAGATTTACCTTCAATGACATTAATAGTAAGGTTTGATTTCGATTTTTTCAATATCGTTTTAGAAGCCGTCTTGTATATTTTTTTCTTTAATGGCAATATACTTCCCTTAGCAAATATGCGCTCTAACCGTGTGGCAGAAGCATCTAAATCATCAACCTCCATGCAAATATCATTCGGTAGAGGTTGTCCATTTACACTATAACTTCCATGATTAATAGAAAGTGGATCAATAACTTTTAAAACCTCTAAGTCAGCATTAAGCAATTGTACTTTAAACTGGTTAAGTCTGCCTTCTAAAAGCGGCACAAATTCTGAAAATGAATTATTCTTCAGACTCTTTACACCAGAATCGTAGCCACCATCTTTTCTTATTATTCTATATTTATCAATAGCTGCACCTGAAAATTTTGCGGTAATTAATTCTTCTGAATCTCTGGTATTCTGCTCGTAAAAGAATTTATAAGCAATTGCTACTTCCTCATAGGTTTGTTCTATCTCAATAATTTCTTCTTCTTTTAATTCGCTTGGTTTAGAACCTGCATAATACGCTGCACCTTCTACGACTGCCGAAGTTGGATCTATTGAAGAATTAACCTCAACACCAATTACACTACTAATCGATTTCTTAATTAAAGGTATATACGTGGTTCCTCCTATTAAAATGACACGTTTTATATCTGAATTGAGCAGTTGATTACCCTTTATGATATCCTTAATGATAGTAACAGTATTTTCTACGTTTGATAGAATTAAATTCTCAAAAACTTCGCGCTTCACTACTAAATGGTCATATAAGTTGACATCATTAATGTTGATATCTAATTCTATCTCCGCTTCTTCAAAATTTGAAAGCTCTTTTTTTGCTTCTTCTGCTTTTTTTAATAATTCAAAATAAAGTCCTTTGTGAGTTGATGATTTCGATTTTAACGATTTCCACAAATCTGATTGACCTGTCTTTTCTTCAATAAAAGGAACTATTAAATGCTGAACTATTAAACTATCAAAATCCGCACCTCCTAAATAATTATCACCTTGATGATCAATAACTTTTAATTCCCTCTCATCTACTTCAACCAAAGCTACATCAAAAGTTCCACCACCAAAATCATAAACAATCCAATATTCCTTTTCTTTAACCTCGGTATTAGAGTTGTTAGCAAATGCCAAACAAGCTGCTATAGGTTCTTGGAGTAGAACTACTTCTTTAAATCCGGCTAAATAACCTGCTTTTTTGGTCGCATTAGATTGAATTGTATCAAACGCAGCTGGTATGGTAATAACAACACTATTCAATGTCTCATCATCTGGCAAAAAATTTTTGAGCTCTTTTAAAACCAAAGACGAAAGCTCAATAGGTTGCATTTCTTTATTTAGAGAAGGTACAAAGTACGTATCCTGAGTACCCATTTTTCTTTTGAATAACATGCAGACATTTTCTGCATCTTTTTCTAAATAATCCAAAGCCTTATCGCCAATTACGATTCTGTTACCTCTAAAAGCAATACATGATGGCAAGGTCTGTTTTAAACCCAAAGGGTTATTAAATATTTTGATTTTACCGTTATCATATTTAGCGACTAGGCTGTTTGTTGTTCCTAGATCTATAGCAAAATTTATAGTCTTCATTAATTTATTCTACAATTACAATACCTTTTTGAACTAAGCTAGTTTCATTACCATTAACTTCATAAATGATTGGTTTTAAAACTTTAGTGATTTTTGAATTTTTATTTAAATCACCTGAAATACTCGCCTCAACATCTGTCATTTCATTTCTGTATGACTTCCCAATTGGATTGATAACATGATAATTTAAGTTTTTAAATTCATTCGCAATACGGTCAAAATTTCTGGAATAATCATCATTACCATTTTTTAGCAACTTAGATTCTAAAGCAAATATTTGATTGATAATTTCTATCATCTCTTAAAAATTTGATTTTGAAATATACGTATTTTTAAACTCTAGAGAACCTCTGCCACCACAAAAGTACTTCCACCAACGTAGATTAAATCGTTTTTATTCGCATTCTCTTTTGCCATATTTAAGGCTTCATTTACACTTGAGTAAACATTTCCCTCTAGCCCGTTCCTATTAAAAAAGGTTTTTAAAATTTCAGCATCCAATCCTCGCTGTACGTTGGGTTTACAAAAATAATAAGTAGCATGTTTTGGAAGTAAGCCTATTATGGAGTTTAAATCCTTATCATTCACTACACCAAAAACAATATGCAGCTTATTAAACTTTTCTTTTGCAATTTGATCAAAAACATAAGTTAGACCTTCTTTGTTGTGTGCCGTATCACATATAATCTTTGGGTTAGTTGCTAAAATCTGCCACCTTCCTTGTAAACCTGTATTCTTAACAACATTTAGTAAACCCTTTTTTAAAATTGAGTTTGAAATGTTATACCCTAATTCTCTAAGAACTGAAACGGATTGAATAACCGTCTTTATGTTATGTTTTTGGTATGAGCCTTTTAAATCACTATCTAAAAGTTCCTTAACCAATTGATCTGCAAAAAAAATATCAGAATTAGAATTCTCAGCTTTTTTTATAAAAACGCTTTCTGTTTCTAATTGTGTTTCACCAATTACCACGGGAATATTTTGCTTTATAATCCCTGCTTTTTCAAATGCAATTTTATCGAGAGTATTACCTAAAAACTGCATATGGTCAAAACCAATATTGGTAATTACAGAAAGTTCTGGAGTAATGATATTTGTTGAATCTAATCGACCTCCCAAACCCACTTCAATTATAGCAATATCTACTTTTTGTCTAGCAAAATAGTCAAAAGCCATACCAACAGTCATTTCAAAAAAAGACAACTGATTGTCCTCAAAAAAAGACCCATTTCTCTTTATAAAACCGATGACAAATTGCTTACTTACTAGTTTACCATTGATTTTAATACGCTCTCTAAAATCCTTTAAATGTGGTGAGGTGTATAAACCCACTTTATAGCCAGCTTCTTGCAGTATAGATGCCAACATATGGCTCGTAGAGCCTTTCCCATTGGTACCACCAACATGAATGGATTTGAATTTTTGTTCAGGGTGCTTTAAATGCGCTGAAAGCTTTAGTGTATTGGTTAAATCTTTTTTAAAAGCAGATTTACCCCTGTTTTGATACATTGGCAGTTGTTGAAACATCCAATTGACTGTATCAATATAATTCATCAAAATTAGTTTGAAGTAAAATTCACCCTTACTTTTCCATATTGCCTTGCCGGTGCCTTAGAATCTGGCGGCCATTTGTATGACCTAGCGATCTTTTCAGCTTTTTCTTTTAAGCATGCTGTAATATTGCTACTTCCTCTTGCACCTGCAGTAGCTTCAATTACTCTACCTTCCCTATTAACAACTATTGCTACAATAATTGTCCCATACTCGTTTTCACATCCACTCTGCTTTGTATATGTTGCCTTCCCTCTTCCATTTAAACCAGCTCCAACACCTCCTTCACCAACACCTGGTATTCCATCATATGGTGCATAAGGATTACCATCAATATTACCTTTATTTCCTCCTACATTATCACCTCCTTCACCACGGTCATCACTTCCATTAGAGTTTTTTACACCACCTATAAGATTATCTAACTTTTTTCTTTTCTCCTCTTCTTCTCTTTTTTTGCGCTCTTCAGCCTCACGTTTCTCACGTGCTATACGCTCAGCTTCTGCTTTGGACTTTGCTTCAGCTTGCTTTTGCTTTTTAATAGCTATAGCTTCTGCATCTTCCTGAGTCATTACATCTTCTGTTTTTTGGGTAGACGTTGTTGGTTCAGACACTGAAGGTTCAGACTGAGATTCTTCAACTACTTTTTCCTCAACAGCTTCTCTAGGTTGCGCCAAAGGTTTGTTTCCACTGCCAAAATCAGTAGTGCCAAAATTTACAGCAACTCCATATTCTTCTGGCGGATCTAAATATTGAGGCCCAACAAAAAACAACAATAAGAACAACAACAGTGCTATTAGTACTGTTATTCTTGCTGCATTACGCTGATGTATGGTCTCTAAATATTTCATATAATCACTTTTAGAAGTGAAATTCAAAAACGATGCCGTTTTTTTAATTAGGTTGAACTGCCAGAATTACTTTAAATTTATTTCTATTGGCAATATCCATAACCTTTACTACATTCTCCACTGGAACGGATTTCTCGGCTCGTAAAACTATAGTTGGCTGCTCTTGAGAAGAAAGAATCTTCACCAATTCATTTTCCAAAACACTTTCGCCTACTCGCTTTTGATCTATATAGTAAGTTAAATCTTGTTTGATGCTAACCGCAGTTGATTTTTTATTTTCGGTTTTACCACTGGCTTTAGGTAAGATAATATCAATAGCATTAGTGGTAACCAATGTTGAAGCAATCATAAAAAATATCAATAACAAGAATACAATATCGGTCATTGACGCCATATTGAATTCTGGTGTTACTTTATTTCGTCCTCTAATATTCATAGATTAGATAGGTTCGTTTAAATGATCTAAAAATTCTACGGAATTGGCTTCCATTTGATAAACCACCTTATTAGTTTTTACCACGATGTGGTTATAGGCTACATAAGCTATAATACCAACTATAAGTCCGCCTACAGTTGTTGTCATTGCGGTGTAAAGACCGCTTGCTAAAACATCCATTTGAATAGTTCCCCCAGCATTTGCCAGTTCAAAAATGGAAAGAATCATCCCGACAACAGTACCCAAAAAACCTATCATTGGCGCCACACCAGAAATTGTTGCTAAGACACTTACATTCTTTTCTAAGCTGTAAATCTCAAGTCTACCAGCGTTTTCTATTGCAGTGTTAATATCTTCTAATGGTTTACCAATTCTTGTAATACCTTTGGCTATCAATCGGGATACTGGCGAATTTTGTTGTGCGCATAACATCTGAGCAGAATCTATTTTACCATTACTCACATGATCTTTAATTTGATTCATAAAGTTAGAATCAACTTTAGAAGCTGCTTTAATAGCAAAAATTCTTTCAAAATAAATATAAGTCGCTACAATAAGAAGTAAGAATAACACAAGAATAATTACCATTCCTGAAGTTCCACCACTTGTGATTAACTCAATAATAGAAAGGGTTTTCTCTACTTGTTCGCCATCAGTTAATACTTCTACACCATCTTGAATATTACTTAGTAATATCATATAAAAAGTTTTAAGTTTAAAAGTTTCTGTAAGTTATAACGTTAAGTTTCTAACTTAAGTATGTTAGAAAATAGCTCTAGTAACCATAAATGCCGCTGCACCAGCTAAAAATCCAATTAATGCTAACCAAGAAATTTTCTTTAAGTACCAGAAAAAGTCAATTTTTTCCATACCCATTGCTACTACACCAGCAGCAGAACCAATGATTAACATACTACCTCCCGTACCTGCTGAATAAGCTATAAAATGCCATAACTCATTATCTAAAGGCTCTGAGAACATTCCCAAACTAGCCGCTACCAATGGTACATTATCAATTACTGCAGAACCTACACCAAGCAACAATACAACCAAATCTGAAACTCCTTCTCCATGTAACTCGGTACCCATCATAGGCATTGAGGTTTGTAACTTATCCGCAAAACCGAATAAAATCCCCAAAGATTCTAAAGCTGCAACAGCCATTAAAATCCCTAAGAAGAATAATATACTTGGTAATTCTATTTTAGATAAAGAATAATGTACTGGACTATGACTCGCATGTGCGTCATGTTCATCGTGATCAGTTGCCGAAATTGCAAATTTTGAATTACTGTAAACTTCAGCAAAAATAGCAACTACACCTAGTGATAACATCATACCTACATATGGAGGTAAATGGGTTATAACTTTAAAAATTGGAACAAATATAATTGCTCCTAATCCTAAGAATAGCATAGTAGAACTAAACTTGCTCTTTGCCTTATCGTCAGCTTCTTGTAATTCTACCGTTCCCTTGAAAGTAGGTAGCAAAGAAGCTATGAATGTTGGCACTGCCATACACAATACAGAAGGAATAAATAAATATGAGAATAATTTTCCTGTTGATACTTTATCACCAATCCAAAGCATGGTTGTTGTTACATCGCCAATTGGTGACCATGCACCGCCAGCATTAGCAGCAATGATAATTAAACCTGCATACCAAATTCTTACATCTCTATCTTTTACTATTTTTTGTAAGATTGAAATTAAAACAATTGTTGCTGTTAAATTATCAATTATAGCAGATAGTATAAAAGCCAAGATTGAGAACATCCAAAGTAATTTTTTACGACTATTGAATTTTACAGCAGATTTAATGGTAGAAAAACCATCAAAATAGTCTATAATTTCTACGATGGTCATTGCGCCTAACAGAAATACTAAAATTTCAGCTGTTTTACCTAAATGGTGAAGTAAAGTTTCTTCCATAAGGTGCATTTTCTCTTCATGATTTAAAAGACCAAAATTTTCCATTAAGTTATGTTTGGCCGAGTCAAACCATTGTGAAAAATCATCTATGCCCAACGAGATTAAAGCCCAACTTATAGCCATCATTACTAGTGCTGGGATGAGTTTGTCTATTTTGATATTATGCTCTAGTGTAATGGCCAAATAACCAAATACAAATACAAGAATTATTACGGTTTCCATATAATTAAGGGATGTTATATTAATTGTCTTAATGCAATCTCAAATGCAGTTTCACTTATACCAATACTAGTAGGATTACTATCTTTAACTTCTTGTAATGCCTTTTTAATGACCTCTGAAGTATCATTAAAAATGGCTTCATCAGTCATTTGTACTTTTCGCTCCATAAAATAGGCAAATACTCTTGCCATTCCACAGTTTGAAATAAAATCTGGAATTAAACTTACCTTTTGATCTGTATGCTCCATTATTGGCCCAAAGAAAATTTCTTTATCTGCAAAAGGCACATTAGCCCCACAAGTAATAACTTCCAATCCAGTATTGATCATCTGGTCTATTTGGTCTTTGGTTACTAATCTTGATGCGGCGCATGGGGCAAAAACTTCGGTTTCTAAAGACCATATTTTTTTATTTATGTCATCAAATGGAATAAGGTTTTCTGCAACAAGTGTATTTCCATTTTTGTTGAGATACAATTTAGTAACTTCATCAAATGTAAAACCTTTTTCATTGATTAAACCACCTACTCTATCAATGATACCAACAACTTTAGCACCCATTTTAGCGAAATAAAATGCTGCTGCTGCACCAACATTTCCAAAACCTTGAACTATAACGCGCTTACCCTTAATGGATGATTCGTTTAACTCGTAAAAATGCTTTGCCGCAACAGCTACACCATAACCAGTAATCATATCTGCAACAGTGAACTTTCTAGACACATCTGGAGAGTATTCTGGGTTTTCAATTACTTTGATAACACCTTGCCTTAGCTGGCCAATTCTATTAATCTT
>JAGQZO010000093.1:11045-12430 GCA_020435515.1 Winogradskyella sp.
CTTTCTTCTGTAATTGGTATTACCTCATGGATTTCATCAACATTAAGATCACCACCTGTACCATAGTAGCTTTTCAATAAAGGCGAAACGGCAGCGTACCAGCGCTCTAAGACTCCTTTTTTTCTTGGATCGTGAGGGTCAAAGTTAATTCCAGATTTTGCACCTCCTATTGCTGGACCAGACACGGTAAATTTCACTTCCATGGTTTTTGCCAATGAAAGTACTTCGTTCATGTCTAAGCCCTTGCGCATTCTTGTTCCTCCACCTGCAGCTCCTCCTCTAAGTGAGTTGATTACTGTCCATCCCTCAGCATCTGTCTCGGGATCATTCCAATGAAATACTATTTCTGGTGATTTATTTTCGTACTTGTGAAGTAATTCCTTTATCAATTTATATCAATTAATTAGTGGTAACAAATATAAAAAACTCAAATGCCTAAAAAGTGAATTAAATATTAATTTTAAGTATTTGGAAATAAAATTTTACCCGAGGAATGATCTCTAACAGCTCCTGTTACACTTTTAAGACAGTTAATTTCATTTCTCTCTTTTAATACACCCAATAAACCAAAAACCAAGGCTTCTTTAAATTCTACAATTTCGTTGTCTGGAATAACAATATTTGATATCGTTTTTTCTTTAAGTCTTTGAATTAAAAAATCATTGAATGCTCCACCTCCAGTTATCAATATCGAAGTGGATTGGTTCTCTAAAACTTTAGAAATCTGAATAGCAATATGCTCTATAAATGTTCTTAAAATATCTTCGACTTTTAGATTATAGCTGTCAATCAAAGGAAGTACAAATCTCTTTACCCATTCCAGTCCTAAAGATTTTGGTGGAAGTTGATTATAAAACTCAAGTTGATTTAATTCAGCCAGTAAATCTTTATTCACTTTTCCTGTTGAGGCCATTCTACCTCTATCATCATATTCTAAATTTAGTTTTGAAACGTAATGATTGAGCACAATATTCATTGGGCAAATATCAAAAGCAAGCCGTTCATTGTTTTTTTCAAAGGATACATTTGCAAATCCACCTAAATTCAAACAATACTTATAATTATGAAAAAGCAATCTATCACCTATTGGTACTAATGGCGCTCCTTGTCCGCCATATTCCACATCCTGTACTCTAAAATCACAAATTACTTTTTGCTGCAAAACTTCTGCAAAAACTTGGTGGTTACCAATTTGATAGGTAAGTCCATTTTCGGGTTGATGAAGTGCTGTATGGCCGTGAGAGGAAACAAAATCTATATTTGTAATCTTGTGTTTGTTTATGAAGTTATTAATTTCCTTTGCTAGGTAATTAGAATAGTTAATGTCGATTTCTTTTAATTCTTCGATTGATTTATTTATCAAGTTTATTAATAATCCCTTCCAT
>JAGQZO010000094.1:0-15262 GCA_020435515.1 Winogradskyella sp.
ACATCTAAATAAATTGCTGTGGTTTTATTACCGTATTCATGACCTAATGCTTCTGCAATAAGTTCATTAGAATAACCTAAACGCTTTGCTATAGTAGCAAAACTATGTCTAGAAGTATATGTAGTTATGCTAATTTTGAATTGAAGCTCCAGTGAAAGACGTTTGAGATATTTATTAGTTGTTTTAATCCACTGCTGAATTCGTTTTTTAGCTTCAATACTATCTTCAACGATTTCAGATGATAATACTGGTAGTAAAAAAGTATTTTCACAACTAGATAAGGCTTCAATTAATTCTAAGGCTAGATCAAACAATTTAATACTATATTGTTTACCTGTTTTTCTCCTAAAGTATTCAACACGTCCATTAACAATATTGTTGGGCTTTAAATAGGCCATATCAGTAAATGAAATACCTCTAAGGTAGAAACTAAGCATAAAGTAATTTAGAGCTGTTTTCTGAGGTGAATCGGCCTCAATAGGTAATCTATTCAATCTAGTTATATCTTGCTTTGAAATAGCTCTTTTTGCTGTTCTCTGGGACTTAATAGTTATGTTGTGAAATGGATAACTAGAACGTTTGACAATTTCGTGTTTAATTGCAAGGTTATAGAGTGCTCTTATAGACCTTAAGTAGTTAGAAATGCTATTTTGCTTAAGTCCTGATGTTTTAAGATGATGTTCAAAATTAGTAAGCAAACTAAAATCAATATCTTCAAATCTTATATTGTCATTACTAAAACTAATCAGTCTATTTACTGCTGTTTGATACACTATTGCATTACCTGTTCGCTTGACTTCAAACATTTGTGCAATAACTTTAGCCGAAAATTGCTTAAAATTTAAGTTAGTATCTGCCTTAGTGGTATATCCAAGTTTGGCTCTAAGCTTATCAATAGTAAATTCATTATCTAATATCAATAAAGCTTCTTCTATCTTATAATAGGTTTTTAGAAGCTTTAAGTTAAGTCTTTTATAGTTTGGATTATTGACTGACACTACTAGTTTACTAGCATCCCAATGATTTTGAAAAATAGAAATACCTGAGTTAATAGTATAAATCTTTTTTGAATGTGTTATCCTAAAAATAACATTGTAAGTACCATCAGATTTGGCTCGTCTGGTATCAAGTGTGGTTTTGACATTTGCCATAATTGAAGTGTATTATGGTCAAGTTGTGCAAACTATGTGCAAAAAAATGAGGTTGATAAAGGTAAAATCCTCATTTGCTTCTCTGGAATTTAGAAAGCTATTAAAAAGCAAAAATCCACCGAATACAGTGGATTTTTATTAGCTCCTCAGACTGGGCTCGAACCAGTGACCCTCTGATTAACAGTCAGATGCTCTAACCAACTGAGCTACTGAGGAAGGTGTTTTTTCGCTTTTGCGAGCGCAAATATAAATTATTTTTTAATGTCTGCAATATGAAACCTTAATTTTTTATTTTGTTATTGCCTTGAATATATCGTTCCCATTGGCAAATAACACCAACGCAATTAAAATAAAGAAACCAACGATTTGTGCTCGCTCTAAGAACTTTTCGCTTGGCTTACGACCAGACACCATCTCATAAAGCAAAAACATGACATGGCCACCATCTAGTGCTGGTATTGGTAATAGATTAAGGATTGCTAACATAATAGATAAGAATGCTGTTAATCCCCAAAAATAAGGCCAACTCCATACTGGTGAAAATTGGTCGTAAATAGCTTTAAATCCTCCTAATCCTCTGTAAGCTCCTGTACTTGGGTTAAAAATAGCTTTCAACTGGTCGCCATAATTGCTTATGGTTTTAGTGAATTTTCTCCATCCTGCACCAAAGCTTTCACCAAAACTGTACTCTTTTCTGAAAATATCATAGTATCCTAATTCCTCAAATCGCTTGGGATTGTTATAAGGTCTTATACCAAACTTTCCATCTTTATCTAGCTGAAGCTCCATTGTAGATTTTGTGTTATCCTCGTGCAAAATTTCGGCAGTAACACTTGTGTTTTTTAAGCCACCCTTTACTTCATCTAACTGATCGTAATACTTTAAAGGTTTTCCGTTAATGCTAGTAATTACATCTCCTTGTTTTAAACCCTTTCCTTTATTTAGAGAAGAGTCTGCAACTTTACCTACCATAAATGGAATACGGTACTCAAAATTAGTTTTTACACCGCTATCAGAATATTTCCCCAAAAAATCTTCAGGCAAATCAATTGTTTGTTCTTTACCATCTCTGCTAATGGTAATAGATTGCGCTTTAATTAAATTAAACCCAATATCAGAATCATTAATAATAGGCGCATCATTGATAGCTAAAACTTTATCCCCTGTTTTAAATCCTAAATCACTCAGTAATGGATTTTCAATAGAATAGCCATCTTTTAAACTATCAACTTTTACATCCGAATCCCCATAAACAAAAGATACCGCTACATAAATAACATAAGCTAAAATAAAGTTTACCGTTACGCCACCAAGCATTATAATAAGACGTTGCCATGCTGGCTTAGATCTAAATTCCCAAGGCTTTGGTGGTTGTGCCATCTGCTCCTTATCCATACTTTCATCTATCATTCCGGCTATTTTTACATAACCTCCTAACGGCAACCAACCTATACCATAAACTGTTTCCCCTATTTTCTTTTTGAAAAGCGAATACTTAACATCAAAAAAGAGATAAAATTTTTCAACTTTAGTTTTAAAAAGTTTTGCTGGGATAAAGTGACCCAACTCGTGCAACACAATAAGAAGGGACAAACTCAATAAGAATTGGGAAATCTTAATTACAAATTCCATGTAGTCATTTTCAGTTATAGTTTGCAAAAGTAAGGTTTTCAGGGCATTTAGAAAACAATTAGATTTTTAGAATCATTAATTTTTTATAAGTTGTCTATTTATAATCCCTTTCTTAGTTTGAAACTGGACAAAAAGTACACCTTCAGAAAGTGTTGATAAATCTATTTGAGGTTTCCATTGACTTTGCAATACTAATTGCCCTAGATTATTGTATATCCTAATCTCCTCTACAACTGTTGCCTCAGACTTGATGATATTAAAAATAGAATTGGTGGGATTTGGAACAAGTGTTAATGTAGAATCGATTTCAAACTCTGGTGTACTTAATGAAACGGTATTATTCTTAGATATTAAATCTATTCCAGGGTCAAATAAAATTTCTTGGATAGTAAAGTTGATTGGTATTATAAATTGTTGATTGTTTAAAGTATTATCCAAAGTAATATCCAAACTTTCTCCCATAGTACCGATTACTCTTATAGGTACATCTGCCTCAAAAAAGCTTACTGAAGAATGGCTTTGTGTTTGAGACAGGGATAACTGTAATTCATTACCGTTCTGACTCCAATTTATTATGTAACTGGGATATCCTTGATTATAAATCCAATCATTAAAAAACCCATCTAAATCTTCCCCAGTAGTACTTTCCATAATGTCTTGAAAATCTTGAGTTTTCGCATAATCAAAAGCTAAATTTGGTGCCGCTAAATAATCCTTTAACCCTTGATAAAAGTTAGCATCCCCTAGCTTTTTTCTAAGCATATGCAATACCATTGCACCTTTGTTGTAACTCAATCTACTACTAAAAATACGACTTACACTTAGGGTATCTTGGTCTAAT
This sequence comes from Winogradskyella sp., assembly GCA_020435515.1. Classification (GTDB taxonomy): domain Bacteria; phylum Bacteroidota; class Bacteroidia; order Flavobacteriales; family Flavobacteriaceae; genus Winogradskyella. Next base: position 3,625 of record JAGQZO010000094.1, read on the forward strand.
AAATAAACTGACCCATCAGGCAAAGCCGTTATTGAATTTACTCTTTGCTGTTTCCAGACGTTAAAACTTGTATCATCATCAAAATCTTCTATCACTAACCCTGAAAGATAGGTTGCAAAACCTTCATTTAACCAAATATCTTTCCAACTACCACAAGTTATTTTGTTACCAAACCACTGGTGAGCAAGTTCGTGAGCTATCAAATTTCTATTAAAAGAACCCATGAATGAAACTGTTGTGTGTTCCATTCCGCCACCCCAACCAAATTGTGCATGTCCATATTTTTCTTCAGAAAATGGATATTCTTCAAATAAATCAGTAAATAAATTCATGATGTCTACAGTTATCTGAGTATTTGCCTGAGCAGACGATAAACTTTCGGGATAAACATAGTTTACAATATCAAACGGATTACCATTATTTGCAACTTGATGTGTATAAACTTCATAATTAGTAACTGCTATTGCAATTAAGTAAGCAGGAATTGGGTAACGATGCTTATAGTGCGTTATCTTATTATTTCCCTGAATTACTTGGCTAAGCTCTATACCGTTAGATACAGCAACATAATCTTCATTTGAAGGATTAAATCTCGGTGTGTTTAAATAAACATCTATGGAATCAATTTTATCATTTAAGTCTTGTTTACATGGCCACCAACCTTTTGCTCCGTAGGGTTCGGACAAAGTCCAGATAATGGGATCGTTATTATGCACATTTTGTTCAAAAGACCCAAAACCAGAACTAACGGGATTACCTGAATAACTGACTGTTAGCGAATCTAAAACACCTTGGTTTTGAATTGCGGGCAAAGTAATAACCAATTCATCATCGGAATTTTGAATAAAAGGCAAATTACTACCTTGGTGTTCTACTTGTGAAACAACCATATTGTCAGAAAAATCAAAAGTAATCTCACTTAAATCTTCTTTTGCTACAAAATAAGTGGTTACATTTCCAGAGATTGAAGGTTGAGATGGATCAATATTTAACTCTAATCTATGATATCTAACATCATAATTCCCTGTGTTTAAATTTTTTGGAGTCATAATTAACTGCCTTGCAGCCTTTGCCTCCGTACTTCTAATATTATCTAATGTTTCATTGTAATCTTGAGCATTGGATATTAGAGTTAATAGTAGTATTAGTACTATAAAAAAATGCTTCATAGATCTGATTTTAATGTTAAAAATACAGTTTTTGTTTTTATTGAATTGTATTTTTGTTTTTAATTTTTTCGATTTAAAAATGTCATTTCTCTCATTCTTTAAAGAATATAAAAAGTTCGGAATTTTCTTTACAGTACTATCGCTTATCATTTTAGTAATCATTTATAATGTTTTGAACGTCCAAACACCCTTGCCCATTTACCAACCTGCTATGGTGAGTGAAGAATTGGTAGATAGCACTATACAGCACAAAGCTAAATACCACAAAATTGCAGACTTTAGTTTAATAAATCAAAATGGTGAAACCATTACTCAAGATAATTATAAAGGTAAAATTTATGTGGCTGATTTCTTCTTTACGACTTGCCAAACCATTTGTCCGATTATGACGGATCATATGTACCAAATACAAAAAGAAATCATCAATGATGATGACGTTATGTTACTCTCTCATTCCGTGACACCAAAAATTGATAGTGTTGAGCAACTTAAAAAATATGCCAAGGAAAAAGGTGTCATTGACCGCAAATGGAACTTAGTTACCGGAGACAAAAAACAAATCTACGAGTTGGCCAGAAAGAGTTACTTAGCCGTAAAAACAGATGGTAATGGTGATGAGTATGATATGATCCATACCGAAAACTTTATGCTTATTGACAAAAACCGCCAAATACGTGGGTTTTATGACGGTACCAATCCTGAAGAAATCAAAAAAATTCTAAAAGACATTAAAATCTTAAAGCAAGAAGATTAAATTATTCTAAAAGCGTTTTAAACACTTGATTTTTTACCTTATTTTTGCTTCTTTAAATTCAATCTAAATAAGGATAAGCTTGACATTAGCAGATTTAAAACGCGGCGAACAAGGTATTATTAAGGATGTTTCTTCCATTCATATACCATTAAAACTTCTGGAAATGGGGTGTTTGCCTGGTAATGCTGTAGAGCTGGTTCAAGTTGCTCCCTTTGCAGACCCAATGTACCTTAATATTAATGGTACACACTTGGCCATAAGAAAAGAGACAGCAATACACATTATAATAGAAGTTGTAAATGGGTAAGCAGATTAACGTTGCACTAATAGGAAATCCTAATACGGGTAAAACTTCGGTGTTTAATGCCTTAACTGGGTTGAATCAAAAGGTGGGCAATTATCCTGGCATTACGGTTGAGAAGAAAGAAGGGGTTTGCAAACTACCACGTGGAGTTAAAGCGCACATTATAGATTTACCAGGAACTTACAGCCTTAATGCATCTTCTCTAGATGAAAATGTAGTTATAGAACTATTGCTCAACAAGAATGATAAGGATTTTCCTGATGTTGCCGTAGTGGTTAGTGATGTAGAAAATCTTAAACGTAATCTTTTGTTATTCACACAGATTAAAGATTTAGAAATACCAACCATTTTGGTTATCAATATGTCTGATAGAATGGCCTATAAAGGGATTTCTTTGGATATTGACTATTTAGAACGTGAATTAAACACCAAAATCGCACTTGTTAGTACCAGAAAGAATAAGGGAATTTCTGAGTTAAAAGAATTGATTGCTAATTACAAAGAACTTTCTATCGAGCCTTGTATGAATGCCTCGTCCATTGATGAAGCTTATTTCAGCAGCCTAAGGAAAGCGTTCCCTAATCAGCTGTTGTACAAATTATGGTTAGTTATTACTCAAGATGTCAACTTTGGTAAAACAGACAGAAAAACCATTGAAGACGTTACTAACTTTAAAACAAAAACCAAGGCCGATTTAAAGCGACTGCAACAAAAGGAAACCATAAAGCGCTACCAGTTTATTAACGACACGCTGAAAAAAGGACAAACCATAGACTTAAAATCTGCAAAAGACTTAAGAATAAAGTTGGATAGAATTTTGACGCACAAAGTTTGGGGCTATCTTATTTTTGGGGTTATCCTGCTTACCATTTTCCAAGCCATTTACGATTGGTCTAGTGTGCCCATGGATTTTATTGATAGTGCATTTGCGTCGTTTAGCGAGTGGACAAAAAGTGTTTTACCAGAAGGCGCCTTTACAAGCTTGTTGGCAGAAGGCATTATTCCTGGCTTAGGTGGTATCGTTATATTTATACCGCAAATTGCCTTTTTGTTCCTGTTTATTTCCATTTTGGAAGAAAGTGGCTACATGAGTCGTGTGGTGTTTTTAATGGATCGCATTATGCGTCGTTTTGGGCTTAGCGGAAAAAGTGTTGTGCCACTAATCTCAGGTACAGCTTGTGCCATTCCGGCCATAATGGCAACTCGTAATATTGAAAGCTGGAAAGAACGTCTCATTACCATTTTGGTAACACCATTTACAACCTGTTCTGCAAGGCTACCAGTGTATCTAATTATCATCGCTTTAGTTATTCCCGAAGGTAGATTTCTTGGTTTAAGCTTCCAAGCGCTTACCTTAATGTTATTGTATTTAATTGGTTTTGGTGCTGCCGTGGGTTCTGCATGGATACTAAGCAAGGTGCTTAAAATTAGAAGCAAAACCTTTTTTGTAATTGAAATGCCAAATTATAAAGTACCACTAGCAAAAAATGTAGCGCTAACGGTTTTAGAAAAAACCAAGGCGTTTGTGTTTGGTGCTGGTAAAATCATTTTGGCAATTTCAATTGTGCTTTGGTTTTTAGCCTCTTATGGTCCTGGTGAAGAATTTAATAATGCCGAACAAATTGTAACCGAACAATTTGCTTCAAACAATCTTTCTGATGAAGAGTTACAACAAAAAATTGCATCTCATAAATTAGAGCATTCCTTCATAGGTATCACAGGAAGAGCCATAGAACCAGCCATTAGACCTTTGGGTTACGATTGGAAAATTGGTATTGCCATAGTCTCCTCTTTTGCGGCTCGTGAAGTGTTTGTTGGTACGCTTGCAACTATTTACAGCGTTGGTAGTGACGAAGAAGAAACCATAAAAAACAGAATGGCTGGCGAGGTGAATCCAATTCTTGGTGGACCCTTATTCAACTTTGCTTCAGGAATATCACTATTGTTGTTTTACGCCTTTGCAATGCAGTGTATGAGTACGCTCGCCATTGTAAAACGCGAAACCAATTCTTGGAAATGGCCATTGTACCAATTAGTAGTTATGAGCGCATTTGCTTATATTGTAGCATTAGCAGCATTCCAAATTTTAAAATAATGAATTACGTAATACAGAATATACTAGTATTTTCAGCATTGCTCATAGCTGTAGTTTTTCTTATTAAAAAATTCATCTGGAAACCCAAAAAAGCATCTAGCAAGGCTTGTGGTACGGATGATTGTGGGTGCCATTAATCTACCTTAACTAACATAAATCAATTTTTCTTCATTAAAATTTACTAACTTTGTTTCAGTGAGTAAATTAATTGCCATACTATTATCGGGTTTTATACTTATCCAAAGCTTACAGATAAGTATAGACGATATTATGCAATTAGATGAACTTATTGAACACGCTCAGTTTCACAATCAGGAATATGGCGATAACTTCTTTGTCTTCCTTTCTAAACACTATGGCGAGCTCAAAGCAGAGCATACAGAGGATAATCACCAAGAGCAAAGCGACCACGAACAATTACCTTTTCAATGTCAAGGACATCATGTTTCAATAGTAGGCATTGTTCAAATTCCGTTTCGACCTTCTGTTGATACTTTTGATATTAATACTGCTTCTGAAGCTAATTTTCATTACCTGAACCTCTACGCTTCTTTCAATGAGAAAGAATTGCTTCAACCACCACGGCACGCATAATTCATTTTAAAATTCTTCCTGTTTATACTTCATAAATAGGCATGTTTCAATTTTAGTATTATGAATTATGTTAGAAAAAATCATAAAAGCGAGCTTAAACAATAAGCTTCTCATTTTCCTTTTTACAGCATTTATTATTGGTTTCGGAATTTTCTCTTTAACCCAAATTCCAATTGGTGCCGTACCAGATATCACCAATAATCAAGTACAAGTGATTACGACATCTCGTAACTTATCAACTCAAGATGTTGAGCAATTTATTACTTATCCTGTAGAATTGGAAATGGCGAATTTACCAGGTGTAAAAGAAATCCGTTCGGTGTCAAAATTTGGATTATCGGTAGTAACCATAGTATTTGAAGATGCTATGGGAACCTATTTGCCCAGACAACTCATAGCCGAGAAAATAAAATCAGCGTCGGAAAAGATTCCTGATGGTTTTGGTTCGCCAGAAATGGGACCTATTACCACTGGCTTGGGCGAAATTTACCAATACATCTTAGATGTAAAACCAGAGTACAAAGACCAATACTCTATTACCGAGCTTCGCACGATACAAGATTGGATTGTAAGACGCCAACTATCAGGTATTCCTGGGGTAGTTGAAGTGAATACTTGGGGTGGATTTTTAAAACAATACGAAGTTGCCATAAATCCAAACAAGTTAAATGCCATGAATATTACGGTGTCCGAAATTTACGATGCCTTAGAAAAAAACAACAGTGTTGCAGGTGGCGGATATATCGAAAAAACAAACCAAGCCTATTTTATTCGTGGTGAAGGTTTAGTAAAAAGTCTTGACGATATAGAGCACATCGTTGTTAAAAACGAGGGTGTACCAGTCTATATAAAAGATGTTGCTAAAGTTGGTTTTGGAAGTGCCACACGCTTTGGGGCAATAACTGGTAATGGTGAAGGCGAAAAAGTGCTTGGGCAAATTATGATGCTAAAAGACGGTAACTCTAAAGCCATTATCGATGCCGTAAAAGAACGTGTAAAAAACATACAAAAAAGCCTCCCAGAAGGTGTTTACATCAACGGATTTTTAGAACGTAGCGAACTCATTGGCAAAACGACGTTTACCGTATCTGAGAATCTGATTCTAGGGTCGCTAATCGTCATATTCGTTGTGGTTTTACTACTTGGTAATTTACGCTCTGGTTTAGTGGTGGCATCTGTTATTCCGTTAAGTTTATTATTTGCTATTTCACTGATGAATATCTTTGGCGTGGATGCCAATTTAATGAGTCTTGGTGCGATAGATTTTGGGATTATCATTGATGGTGCTGTAATTATTGTAGAGTTCATTGCGTTTAGAATTATCACCCAAAGCGAAAAACTAAAATTACTCACAAAAGAGGCAAAACAAACCGAAATTGATCAAATCACGTTAAAAAGTGCCTCTAAAATGATGAATTCTGCCATTTTTGGACAATTAATCATCTTAATTGTATTCATCCCAATTTTATCATTAAGCGGTGTAGAAGGTAAAATGTTTAAACCCATGGCGTTGACCTTTAGCTTTGCATTAATCGGTGCCATGTTACTGTGTTTAACTTACGTTCCTGTGGTGTCTTCACTTTTTTTAAAACCTAAAGTTCCAAGTGAAAAAAATAGTTCTGTGAGGCTAATGAAAATATTAAATTCTTGGTACGCACCATCTATAAGTTGGGCTTTACAACACAAAAAAATTGTGGTGGGTTTAGCGGGACTTTTATTGGCCATTAGCGTCTTTTTATTCAGCAGAATGGGTGGCGAATTTGTACCTACTTTAGACGAGGGTGACTTCGTGATTCAACCAGTTTTAAAGACAGGAACATCACTTGGAAAAACAATTGAAATTACGACCAAAATCGAGAACATTCTTTTAGAAAACTTTCCAGAAGTTGATCAGGTGGTAAGTCGTATTGGTGCTGCCGAAGTCCCAACAGATCCAATGTCTATGGAAGAAAGTGACGTGATTATAAAACTGAAACCAAAAGACCAATGGGTAAGTGCCCAAAGTAAAGACGAGTTAGCTGATAAATTTAAAGAGGCTTTAAGCATTATTCCTGGTATGGAAGTGGAGTTTACACAGCCTATCGAAATGCGCTTTAACGAGCTAATTACTGGTGTTAGAGCCGATGTTGCTATTAAAATTTTTGGCGAAGACCTTTCAGTTTTAGCCAATAAAGCAGATGAAGTCAAAGAGTTGATTAAAAATGTAGAAGGTGCTTCAGATATTATTATTGAAAAAGTTGAAGGTTTGCCACAAATGAGTGTGACTTTTAACCGAAGTAAGATAGCACGCTATGGCCTCAACATTTCAGAGGTTAACCGACTTATTGCAATGGGATTTGCAGGTGAAGCTGTTGGACAAGTGTTTGAGGGCGAAAAACGTTTTGATTTAGTGATGCGTTTAGACCAAAACAATAGAAAAAATCTAGAAAGTCTTCAAAATTTATATGTTGATACACCAAGCGGCACGAAAATTCCGCTTAGCGAATTAGCCGATATTAAATACACCACTGGACCTGCAAAAATTTCAAGAGACGATACCAAACGTCGTATTGTAGTTGGAATTAATGTTCGTAATCGTGATTTGCAATCGGTAGTAGATGATGTCAGAGCTATTCTTGACCGACAATTAAAATTACCTGTTGGTTACAACGTGACTTATGGCGGACAATTTGAAAATTTACAAAGTGCCAAAGCTCGTTTAATGATTGCTGTACCAATTGCTTTAGCCTTAATTTTCTTACTGCTATATTTTGCGTTTGGTTCCGTAAAAGAAGCTTTATTGGTGTATTCTGCCATTCCTTTATCGGCCGTTGGTGGAGTATTATTGTTATGGTTAAGGGATTTACCATTTAGTATCTCGGCAGGTGTTGGTTTTATTGCACTATTTGGTATTGCCGTACTTAATGGCATTGTCCTCATAGAGCATTTTAAAGAACTAAAAGAACACGGCATGGATGATATTGAAGAACGTATAAAAAGAGGGACTGCAGAACGTTTGAGACCTGTATTATTAACGGCTGCAGCTGCAGCTTTAGGGTTTGTACCTATGGCCGTTTCTACCAATGCAGGTGCCGAAGTACAACGTCCACTTGCAACTGTAGTTATTGGCGGCTTAGTCACTGCAACAGTATTAACCTTAATCGTCCTACCTGTTTTATATGCGTGGTTTGAAACTAAAAAAGAAATTAAAATGAATAAAACTGCAATCATCACCATTATCGGTTTCTTTTTTATGATGAATGCTAGCGCACAAAACAAATTAAGCATTGAAGAAACCTTAGCTTTAGCTATAGAAAACAACGCTGGTTTAAAAGCATCCAACCTTAAAATAGAGGAGAGTAATGCTTTAATAGGAACCGCCTTTAGTTTTGACAAGACTTCGATCTATTACAGTTACGACGAAAACAACTTGGCTGTTAATAACCAACCCATAAGGGTATTTGGTGTTGCACAAGACTTTAAATTTCCAACCGCTTACTTTGCTGAAAAAAAGGCAAATAAAGCCAAGGCTAGTCTAGAGGAAACACATTACAGTTTGAAATTAAAACAATTGCAACAAGCTGTTTACTCTAAATATTATCAGTTACGTTATGCTAAGAATAAAGCGAAGACCTATAAGTATTTAGACAGCTTGTATCAAGATTTTGCCAATAAATCTGAACGTCGTTTTGAACTTGGCGAAACCAATTATTTAGAAATGATTACGGCCAAATCCAAACAAAAACAATTGGAAACCTTGTACAAGCAAGCTCTAAAAGAAGTGGATTTTGCCAAAGAGCAACTCAAAAGCGTCGTACAAGTTGATAGTTTAGATATTGCAGACAATGATTTGATTCAGCTGCAATTACAAACTATATCTGTACAGAGTAATGTTGGCTTAAATTATTTTGAACAAGCAAAAACATATCAAAATGCGATCTATCAACAAGAAAAACAAAACTTATTGCCAGATATTAGCTTAGAGTATTTTCAAGGCACTAACGATCAATTAAATAGCAATTTAAAAGGCTACCAAATCGGTTTAAAAATTCCGTTGTTCTTTTCTGGTAATGCATCAAAACTAAAAGCCTCTAAAATTGCAAAAGAGGTTATTACCGAGCAACAGCAAGATTACAAAACCAAGCTAGACGCTGCCTATCAATCGTTATTAGCAACATTAGAGCAATACCAAGAAGCTATTAATTACTATACAAATGAAGGCGAAGATCTTAAAAATCAAATTATAAAAACAGCAAACCGTACATTTAAAGAAGGGGAAATTGACTTTTTTCAATACATACAAAGTCTTGAAACCGCTAGTGAAATTGAATTATCATACTTAGAAAATTTAAACGCTTACAATCAAACCGTAATACAAATTAACCACTTGACATTAAATATCAATTAAAATGAAAAACATATATATACTTCTTTTTTCGCTTTTATTTTTAGCCTGCGGAAACAAAGAAAACAACACAGAAACGGTTGAAAATACACCAATAAAAAGCAATATTATAACCGTAACTAAAGCACAGTTTGAAAGTGAGCAAATGGTCTTAGATAGTTTGAAAACACTTGATTTTTCAACAGGAATAGCTGTTACTGGAATGATCGATGTGCCACCAAAAAACAAATCGAGTATATCAACATTTGTTGGTGGCTATGTTTCTCAGACGCCACTTCTGGTTGGTGATGTCGTCAAAAAAGGGCAACTTTTAGTGAGCTTAAAAAACCCAGAATACGTCGAAATTCAGCAAAACTATTTAGAAATTGCAGAACAACTTAATTATCTGAAAGTTGAATTTAACAGACAAAAAACATTGTTTGATGAAGAAATTACTTCAGAAAAAAACTATCTAAAAGCTCAAAGCACCTACAAAAGTAGTCTAGCTACTTACAACGGACTAAAGAAAAAATTGCAAATGATGAATATTAGTCCAACTGCTGTAGAACAAGGGAATATTACCTCAACCATAAGTTTGTATGCGCCAATTAACGGAAACGTAACTAAAGTAAATGTCAGTAATGGCACGTATGTGTCGCCAAACGATGTGATATTAGAAATTGTAGACATTGACCATATTCATTTGGAATTATCGGTTTTTGAGAAAGACATTATGCACATCAAAAAAGGTCAAAAAATACAATTTAAAATTCCTGAAGCTTCAGAAAAAACATTTGAAGCTGAAGTACATTTAGTAGGCACAACTATTGACGAAACTACAAGACGTGTTGAGGTGCACGCTCACGTGGATGATGATTCAAACAATTTTATTGTGGGTATGTTTGTTGAGGCCAAAATCATTACCGATAGCAAAAAAAGTATTGGTCTACCAAATGAAGCTATTATAAAGGAAAACAACGAAAATTATGTTCTTCTTTTAGAAGAAGTTACAACTGATAAGTATCAATTCAAAAAACTAAAGGTTTCCGTTGGACAAAAAGATGAAAGTCACACCGAAATTTTAAATCCTGACTCTTTACAGAACAAGCAAATATTGGTTAAAGGCATCGGAATGCTATTGGAAGACCCTTCAGAAGAGTAAGCCCTTTATCCAAGACCTACATCTAAAGTCATCATAATAATAAAACCACCTATAAAGCCTAAAGTGGCTAAGTCTGTGTACTTATCGCGTTGCGTTTCTGGTATGACTTCTTCCACGACCACAAAAATCATTGCGCCTGCGGCAAAGGCCAAAGCGTATGGCAGAATTGGTTGAAAGAATGTAACCGCAATAGCACCACAAACGGCTGCAATGGGCTCTACAATTGCAGACATCTGTCCATACCAAAAACTTCTAAATTTGCTAACACCATGTCGTCGTAATGGCATAGATACAGCCAGTCCTTCTGGAAAGTTCTGGATACCAATACCTAAAGCTAAAGCTACTGCACCACCTATAGTTGCTTCTGGTATACCAGCTGCTACTCCACCAAACAACACACCAACCGCCAAGCCTTCTGGTATGTTATGTAGGGCTATGGCCAAAACCAAAAGTGTTGTTCTTCTCCAAGGTGTTTTAACGCCTTCCTTTTCTTCTTCTTTGAAATTGATATGCAGATGAGGTAACAACTTATCTAGCGCAAAAATGAAGAGCGCTCCTAATGAAAATCCAACTACCGCCGGAATTACTTTTACAAAACCTTCACCTTTACTCATTTCAATTCCTGGTGCTAATAAACTCCAAAAACTGGCAGCGACCATAACTCCACCTGTAAATCCCAACATCCCATCTAATAAAGCCCTATTCATACCTTTAAAGAAGAACACTAAGGATGCACCTGCGGCTGTAACAATCCAAGTAAACAATGATGCATATAATGCACCTAGAACAGGATCTATGGTTTCAAAATATTGAACAACATCTTGTATCATACTAAATCGTTTTTACAAATAAGTTATTGGAAACTGTTTTTGATATATTAAGCTCGGTGTCCTCAACTAAAATGGTCATAGACTCATCAAAAGATTCTTTAGCCAAAACACGTATTTGGCATCCTAAAGCAATTTGATTTTTATCTAAATACTTCAAAAAATCTGATGAAGAATCATTAACGCCAACAAATTTGCAATTGGTATTTAATCCCACTTTTGATAATTTGACCTTATCAGATTTTGAAAAATTACCATCTTTATCTGGTATAGGATCACCATGTGGATCATGTGTAGGATACTCCAAAAAAGCGTCCAGCTCATCAATAAGCTTAGGAGATTTAATGTGTTCTAACTGTTCAGCAACATC
>JAGQZO010000094.1:15326-16016 GCA_020435515.1 Winogradskyella sp.
TTTCTAATGATACTTAAAGCTGTATTTTTTCCTTTTTTAGTTAAACTAACTCCTTGATACTTCTTGTAATTCACAAAGTCTTTATCCGCCAATTTTTTAACCATATCTGTAACTGAAGATGCCTTAGTCTCTATTTTTTCGGCTATAGCATTAGTACTAACAGCGCTACCTTCTAGGTTCTCTAGATGATATATTGTCTTAAGGTAATTCTCTTCTGATAAAGTTATCATGTGGTTAAAAAATTTATACAAATATAAACTTTATTTTATTTAAGTAAATAATTTTTTAGGTTTGTCTAAATTTATTTTTATTTTTGTTGAAAATATAATTTTTATGGTACGGTTAATTACTTTTATATTATTGATTTCTGCGCCAATAATGGCTGCACAAAATGAAAAGGCCACACTAAAAGGAACCGTTACATCTAATAATATTCCTGTACCCTACGCTTCCATTTACATTAAAAATAGTAGCACAGGCACCACAACAGACGAAAATGGCAATTATAACCTTTCTGTTATTGCTGGCACTATTTCTTTGACCATAAGATCGCAAGGGTTTGGTACTTTAGAAAAATCCGTAACCTTAAAGGCTAACGAAACGAGAACACTAAATTTTGAGTTAGAAGAAGATGCACTAGGACTAGATCAGGTAGTAGTAAGTGCTACCAGAAACCAAATAAGCAGAAAA
>JAGQZO010000004.1:0-345 GCA_020435515.1 Winogradskyella sp.
GTTTCTTCCCGTACAAAAGCAGTTTACAACCCATAGGGCAGTCTTCCTGCACGCGGCATGGCTGGATCAGGCTCTCGCCCATTGTCCAATATTCCTCACTGCTGCCTCCCGTAGGAGTCTGGTCCGTGTCTCAGTACCAGTGTGGGGGATCCCCCTCTCAGGGCCCCTATCTATCGTTGCCATGGTGTGCCGTTACCACACCATCTAGCTAATAGAACGCATACTCATCTCTTACCGCCGTAGCTTTAATCTAAATATCATGCGAAATTTAGATACTATGGGGTATTATTCTTCGTTTCCAAAGGCTATTCCCCAGTAAGAGGCAGATTGTATACGCGTTACGCA
>JAGQZO010000004.1:445-4304 GCA_020435515.1 Winogradskyella sp.
CCAGGATCAAACTCTTCATCGTTAAATCTTTAAGCCTTGCGACTTGTTTCTCTAACAACCGATAGGAATTTTTCCGGTACTCTAAATGATCTATTCTCTTGTTATATGGCAACCGTTTCCAATTGCCATTTACGCTGTCAATTCAATATGTTAATGAACTTTTCTTGTTCGCTTTTTAACTCGTTTCCTCGTTAAGCGGGTGCAAATATAAAACCCTTTTTTTATTCCCGCAACACCTTTTGAAAAAAAATCAATTTATTTTTTTTAGGTGCCGTTACGCCAGAATGAACTTGACCCCTTTGCCGCACAACATGTCCGGTTAGGGGCTGCAAATATAAATCCCTTTCCCGTAACACCAAATACTTTTTGTCTTTTATTTTTGGAAACATTTTATTGCTCTAAATTTCAACTTATTACATAAAGTTTAATTTTATTAAAAACTTCACTTTGTCCTTTATATATATAGGTATATCTTTGTGAGCTAAATTTATATTAATAATTAATGATTAAAATTACTCTACCTGATGGTTCGGTTAGATCTTTCGATAAAGATGTAACTCCTTATGAAGTGGCTGTAGATATTAGCGAAGGTTTTGCGCGTAATGTTATTTCAGCAAAATTCAATAATACTATTGTTGAAACCACCACTCCATTAACCACTGACGGTAGCCTTACCTTATATACATGGAGAGACGACGAAGGAAAGAAAGCCTTTTGGCATTCTTCGTCCCACGTTTTAGCACAAGCTTTGGAAGAGTTATATCCTAATGTGAAGCTTTGGGTTGGTCCTGCTATCGAAAATGGTTTTTACTATGATGTAGATTTAGGTGAAGATTCAATTTCAGAAAAAGATTTTAAGACTATTGAAAACAAAATGATAGAAATTGCTCGCGGCAAACATAATTTTAAAATGCGAAACGTTTCTAAAGCTGATGCTCTTTCTTATTATAAAGGAAAAAATGAATATAAAGTAGACCTTATTGAAAACCTCGAAGACGGTACTATAAGCTTCTGCGACCATTCTACTTTTACTGATTTGTGTCGTGGTGGTCATATTCCAAATACAGACATCATTAAAGCTGTAAAAATATTGAGTGTTGCTGGCGCTTATTATAAAGGTGATGAAAATGAAAAGCAATTAACTAGGGTTTATGGTATTTCATTTCCTAAGCAAAAAGAATTAACCGAATATCTTCATCTTTTAGAAGAAGCCAAGAAAAGAGATCACAGAAAGCTTGGTAAAGAACTAGAGTTATTTACCTTTTCTCAAAAAGTTGGTCAAGGTCTTCCTCTTTGGCTACCTAAAGGAGCTGCATTACGTGAGCGTTTAGAAAACTTTCTAAAAGCTGCTCAGAAAAAAGCTGGTTATGAAATGGTGGTTACGCCACATATCGGAAGTAAAGATTTATATGTAACATCTGGTCACTTTGCAAAATATGGTGAAGATAGTTTTCAGCCCATAAGCACTCCGGCAGAAGGTGAAGAGTTTCTATTAAAACCAATGAACTGCCCACATCACTGCGAAATATATAACAACAGACCATATTCATATAAAGAGTTACCTAAGCGATTTGCAGAATTTGGTACTGTTTATAGATATGAGCAAAGTGGAGAATTACATGGTCTAACCCGTGTTAGAGGCTTTACTCAAGATGATGCACATATTTTTTGTACCCCAGACCAACTAGATACAGAATTTAAAGAAGTAATAGATTTGGTTCTGTATGTATTTGGCTCTTTAGGATTTGAAAACTTTACAGCCCAAGTATCTTTAAGAGATCCTGAAAAACCAGAAAAATATATAGGTAGCGATGAAAACTGGGAAAAAGCTGAACAAGCAATATTAAATGCTGCTAAGGACAAAGGTCTTAATTATGTTGTTGAAACTGGTGAGGCTGCATTTTATGGTCCAAAATTAGACTTTATGGTTAAGGATGCCTTAGGTCGTCAATGGCAATTAGGTACAATTCAGGTAGACTACAACCTTCCTGAGCGTTTTGATTTAACTTACAAAGGTAGTGACAATGAACTTCACAGACCTGTAATGATACACAGAGCACCTTTCGGTAGCATGGAACGATTTGTAGCTATTTTGTTAGAACATACAGGCGGGAATTTCCCTCTATGGCTTATGCCAGAGCAAGCTATTATATTGTCTGTAAGTGAGAAATATGAAAAATACGCTGAAAAAGTTTTAAATTTGCTAGAAAATGACGAAATTCGCGCCCTTGTAGATAACAGAAATGAAACTGTAGGGAAAAAAATAAGAGAAGCAGAAATGCAAAAATATCCCTACATTATAGTTGTTGGCGAGCAAGAAGAAAAAGATAACACTATTACTGTAAGACAACACGGAGGTGAAGATCTTGGTACAAGAAGTGTTAGTGATTTTTCTAAATTGATCAATAAAAAAATTAATGAAAGCTTAAAAAGCTTTTAATAAAATAAAGTTTAATTAAAAAAAATAAGCCATAGCAATACGTAGAAACAGAAAGGATTATAACAAACGAGAATCCCAAGAGGACAAACATCGTATAAATTCTAAAATTAGAACTGAAGAAGTTCGAGTAGTAGGTGAAAATGTCGAAGTTGGCGTTTATCCTATTAAGAAAGCATTATCCATGGCTGACGAACAAGGATTAGATCTTGTAGAGATTTCGCCAAATGCTAATCCACCTGTTTGTAAGATTATGGATTACAAGAAATTTCTTTACGAACAAAAAAAGCGTGAGAAAGTTCTTAAAGCTAAAGCTTCTAAAGTTGTTGTAAAAGAAATTCGATTTGGTCCTCAGACCGATGACCATGATTACGAATTTAAAAAGAAACATGCCGAGAAGTTCTTAAAAGATGGTGCAAAACTTAAAGCTTTTGTATTTTTTAAAGGACGATCAATAGTCTTTAAGGAGCAAGGGCAAATCTTATTATTAAAATTAGCTCAAGACCTTGAAGAGTATGGTAAAGTAGAACAAATGCCTAAGCTTGAAGGTAAGCGAATGATAATGTTCATTGCACCAAAAAAAGGAAAATAAAATTACACGCCGTCACTAAATCTATGGCGTATAAAGATAAGCGAAACGTAAATTAAAACTAGGACAAAATGCCTAAAATGAAAACAAAATCGAGTGCTAAGAAACGTTTCAAACTAACTGGCACTGGTAAGATCAAAAGAAAGCACGCTTTTAAAAGTCACATCTTAACAAAGAAGTCTAAAAAGCGTAAGCTAGCGTTAACTCATGACACAACTGTACACGAGTCTGACGAAAACAATGTTAAATTAATGCTTCGCATGAAGTAATTATTTAACCGGTTAAACAATTTATAAACCCTGGAGTTAGGCCATTCGATTTTAGATTGTAGATATTAGAACTACGATTTAGTAGAAATGATTAAGAGCAGATTATCTGCCGCCTACTACAAAAAAACAATTAAAGAAATGCCAAGATCAGTAAATTCAGTTGCAAAAAGAGCCAGAAGAAAAAAGGTTCTTAAGCAAGCAAAAGGTTACTTCGGAAGACGTAAGAACGTTTGGACAGTAGCAAAAAATGCGGTTGACAAAGCGATGCAATACTCGTACAGAGACCGTAGAAACAAAAAAAGAACATTCCGCGCGTTATGGATTATGCGTATTAATGCAGGTGCAAGACTACACGGAATGAGCTATTCTAAGTTTATGGGGAAATTAAAGGCTAATAATATTGAATTGAACCGTAAGGTTCTTGCAGATTTAGCTATGAATCACCCAGAAGCTTTTGAAGCTATAGTAAACAAAATTAAGTAAGGCTTTTAGCCAAATTAATAACAACATTTCGCTTATTAAAATCCGATTCTAACGAGTCGGATTTTTTGTTTGTATTAATTT
>JAGQZO010000004.1:4375-9073 GCA_020435515.1 Winogradskyella sp.
AAGATAAATGCCTTGCCAAATACCTAAGTTTAATTTACCATTTGTAATTGGAATTACCACAGAAGATCCCATTAATGATGCTTTAATATGCGCTGGTATATCATCAGATCCTTCGAATGTATGTTTATAATAGGATTGATTTTCAGGTACCTTTTTATTGATGTGACTTTCAAAATCCAGTCTTACTGTTGGGTCAGCATTCTCATTAATGGTTAAACTTGCAGATGTATGTTTTATAAAAACTTGTAATTGGCCGACTTTAATATTTTCAACTTCAGGAATTGAATTAACTATTTTTGAAGTTATAAGATGGAAACCTCTCGGGTAAGCCTCAAGTCTTATTTCTTTTTGAAAGAGTTTCATGTAGATTCGATCAGGTTTTCTGCTTTTTTTTCTTAGCTGCTGGAAACAGTACGTTGTTAAGAATCAACCTATAACCAGGTGATGTTGGGTGCAAGTCTAATTCTGTCTTAGGATCTCCTACTCTATGCGTATAATCTTCAGGGTCGTGGCCTCCATAAAAGGTAAAAAAGCCTTTTCCTTTAATTCCGTGAATGTATTTAGCCTCTCCATTGGTTCTATTTTCACCCATTACCAATACATTAGATTTTATCTGATCTCGAGTGAATGATGTGGTTTGTCCCATAAAACCTTTAACCAAAGACGTATGGTTTTGGGTTAGCATTGTTGGAATCGGATCCCATTTAGCAGAATATTCCATTAAAGAAAAGTAGTCAGTTTTAAAAGGTATTTGACGTTTTTGAGTCATGTCTATTGAAGAAAATTCATAGACGTTTGGGCTTCGCTCCAAAACATAATCCTTAAAGGCAAAAGTCTTAGAATAATCTATCTTGTTTTGGTATCCTAGATCACTTCCATCACCATCAAACATTGGTTCGCAAATATCTACTCCCTCAGCGGATAAGGCGATATCAAAACTATCGGTTGCAGAGCACATTGCAAACATAAAACCACCACCTACTACATAATCTCTAATTTTCAGAGCTACAGCCAATTTAGCTTCAGAAACTTTATCATAGCCTAGCTTTTTAGCCAATTCTTCTGCTGACTTTTTTTCTTCTATGTACCAAGCTGCTGAACGATAGGTTCTATAAAACTTTCCGTATTGACCTGTAAAATCCTCGTGATGAAGGTGTAACCAATCATACAATAGCAATTCGTCGTTTAGAACCTCTTCATCGTAAATAGTTTCATAAGGAATTTCAGCATAGGTCAAGACCATAGTAACGGCATCATCCCATGGTTGATTTCCATAAGGTGTGTAAACAGCTATTTTTGGTGCTTTTTCCAATACAACAGCTTCTTGGTTTACTGCTGGACTGGCAATTTCGTCTAAGATTTCTTGAGCTTTAGAATCTGATATCACTTCAAATGACACACCTCTAATTTGGCACTCGCGCCGAATGATTTCAACATCAGGCAATAAAAAAGATCCGCCTCTGTAATTCAGTAACCAGTTTACTTTAAGCTCCCGTTCTAGAGTCCAGTAGGTAACACCATACGCTTTTAAATGATTTTCCTGAGATTCAGCATCCATAGGAATTAAAATGTACGAAGCGTGTACACTGATACTAAGAAATAACCCTAGTAATATGAAGATTAATTTTTTCAAGTTCATAGATTTAGAACGAAATATAACCAAATTTTAGTCTATTATCGTTCATTTTATCATTCTTTTAAGAGCTAAATGGCGTATTCCATTAGTTTATTGTAATGTGGTAAACATTCCTCCAGAAGCGGATTTAAATGAGATGGAAAGTCCTCTTCTTTAGGTATATATTTTTGAAATCCACTTGATTTATGAACGTTTTGGTACCAATATTTTGCCCAAATACCATCTTCTTCTCGCTTCTGCGGTTTCCACGAAAGCATAGTTTTTTCAAAAGGAATCTCAGCAAATGTGCAAAGCTTTAAAAGTGCATCTTCAGGATTGGTTAGTATCTGTTTAGAATTTACAACTTTGAAAGTTATATCGTGTCTTTTAAAATAGTTTAAAAGATCTATGTGCAATTGATATCCAACATCATCCAAAGAAGGATTTTGTATTACCTTATTAAAAGACGGTAACATATCCAAAGGGTCTCTGGTTAATATGATATTTATGGTGTTTTTCATAAAACCACGATCTAAATTCAGAAGATGATGCGTCATGTGTTTAAAAAACAGAACTGGTTTCTCATTGTTAGTTAGCATCATTTCTATTACTTTTTCACCATCAGATTCCATAGTTTGTATAATATCTTCTGCACCTGGATGGTAACTACGTGCTTGTGGATGGTGCTTTAAATAATATCCGTATAGTGGTTCGTCAAATACCTTTGTATCTAATCGCTGGGCAAAAGAATACATCAACGCAGTAGAAATATTCCTTGGGCCAGACCACAAACAAATTCGTTTTATGTTATCCATTGGCAACTTCACTTTCTATTAAATTTTCGTATAAACCACTTAACTTTCTTGTCATTTCCCCAAATTTACCTTCACCAATCTGCCTTCCATCAATCTTTGTGACTGGTGTTAATCCTCCAAAGGTTCCTGTCACAAAGGCTTCGTCTGCACCATACACATCAAATAAGGAAAAATCTTTTTCAACACATGTAATTCCGTTAGAATTACACACCTCTATAACTTTTGCTCTGGTGATGCCATTCATACAATACTTGCTTGTAGATGTCCACACTTCTCCATTTTTAACCATAAAGAAATTTGTGGCATTACACGTGGCTACAAATCCGTTGACATCTAACATTAACGCTTCGTCAGCACCGGCTTCAATGGCTTGTATTAGTGCTTGTACTTCGTGTAACTTACTGTGACAATTCAACCTAGGATCTAAGTAATCTGGTGAGCCTCGTCTAATGGTGCTGGTAAACAATGTAATTCCTTTTTCCTTAGACTCGTTTGAAGCTTTTTTATATTCGGGAATAATGACCACATTAGGCCCTGAAATCGTTAAACGAGGATCTTGGGATGGTGTCTTTTTTATGCCTCGTGTTACCATAATCCTGACGTGAACTCCATCTTTCATAGAATTGGCATCAAGTGTATTCCACACTTTTTCGGTCAGTTCTTTTTTGGTAAATGACAATGACATTCCAACGGTTTTTGCAGACTGCCATAATCTATTAAGGTGATCTTCTAAAAATACTAAAACACCATTGTGCAGTCTTAAGGCTTCCCAAACTCCATCACCTACCAAATAACCACTATCAAAAACTGAAATTTTGGCTTCATTTCTTGGAAAAAGTTGATCATTTATGGAAATGAGAATATGATCATTTCTAGAGTCTTCTTGGGCGTTATGCGTACCGTGAACCATAATTTTAAGTTTATGGTAGAAAGATACTTAAAATTACAATTCTTGAAACTCCTTTAAACTTAATCTAACTTAGTTTCGTTACCCGAAAGCAAACTTGCTATAATCTTGGTACTTGGGAATTGTTCTAAAATAATTTTGATGAAAACTGTTATAGGAATGGCCATAATCAAACCAGGAATTCCCCACAAAAACCCCCAAAACATGAGCATAACCAACACAGCAATGATGTTTATGGAAAATGATTTTCCCATAAAAATTGGCTCTAAAATGGCTCCAAAAACTACTTGTACTAATGTAATAGAAAGTATAAAAAAGAATAATGTACTAGTTGGATCCAACTCAACAAATGCAAAAATTGAAAGTAATATTACTGAAACAAAAGAGCCTACCATTTGCACAAAATTGATAGCAAAAGCAAACAAGCCCCAAAATATTGGGAAACTTACATCAAAAAACACACACATTAAACCAGTAAACAGTCCTGTAAGTGCACTGACCAAAAACTTTACCTTGATAAATTTTATCAAGTCTTTTTCAATTTTCATGAAGGCTTTTATTGAGGTGTGTTTTTGTTTTAAGAGCGTGTTGTTAAGGAGATTGTGAACGTTTATAGATTCTGCTAGCCAGAGTACTACAAAAAATGCGGTCATTAATAAGGTCGTTAAAAACGTTCTTAAGAAACCAAATGTTGAACCAATATTTTCTTTCTCAAAAAATTGCGCCAAAAAGTTTTTGTCTTGTCCAAACTCAATTCCAAAACTATCTGAAAGGTAAGTTTTTACACCTACCAATTTTTCCTCAGCTTTAGGAAAAAATTCTGATTTTGTAGCTAGTATCTCTTTACTAGATAGTTTAATTAATTCAATACCCAAATAGACAAATGCCGATACTAAAAGTAGAACCAATACAATACTTAGAAATTTTGGAACTTTTCTTCTCCCCAATTGCCTCATTATAGGTAGAAATAACAATGCTATGAACATTGAAAAAATCAAAGGAATAAAAATAAATGATAGAATTTTAAGTAAATAAAATACTAAAGGAATAACTATTATTAACAACAGGATATTTGTTGTGCGTCTTTGGTCTAACATGAGGCAATTTTCTTCTAAATAACAGAACGTAAAGATAAGTTAAAAAAGAAGTTTGTAAATTATAATTTGCTGTTAAAAAGGCACACCATCATCCTCTGGACCATCAAACGCATCTGAAGGATCTGGGAAATTATCTGGCTTAAAGGTATCGTCATTAGCTGCTGCATTCAATTTGGATTGAAACTCAAAAGGTGTATCAAAATCATCCAAATTATCAAATTTACCAAGATGTCCAATAAACTTCAATCTGATGTTATCCAAACC
>JAGQZO010000005.1 GCA_020435515.1 Winogradskyella sp.
TCTTAATTGCGAAATTGCCAATTCTGTAAGCACACCACGTTTATTTCCTAGAAGTTCGTGCCATTCGTCAATAGCTACGCATTTTACACTTTTAAACCATCTCGAATTCTTTTTTTGAGAAAACAACAGATGCATGGTTTCTGGAGTGGTGAGCAATACATCTGGCATAAGGCGTTCTTGTTTACGCCTTACCACTGTTGGTGTATCGCCATTTCTAACCTGTACCGACCAGTCTAAGCCAATTGCTTCTACAGCTTCGGTCATGGCTTTAGCTAAGTCTTTTGCTAAGGATCGTAGTGGACTAATCCAGAGTAATTTTAGACCTTTGTCATAGTGTTCAGGGTGATTAAGATAATCAATGACTACAGCCAAAAACACCGAAAAGGTCTTACCATAACCTGTTGGTGCAACCACCATACCAGAATAACCATTGGCATGACATTGCCAGGTCTGTAACTGAAAAGGAAAAGGTGCTTGACCTTTTTCTGCCATCCAATTATTTATTATCCGTAAGCCATCGCTTTCTTTAAAATTCATACCACTGTTACTCTGAACTTGCTTCAGGGTCTTCTTAATTTAATATTTAGATGCTGAACTAAATTCAGCATGACGTAATGAGTGCTTTTACGGTTTCAATAGTATCTATTTCATCGACAGGTTTGTCCTTACGCCATCTTGAAATTCTTGGAAACCTAAGTGCAACACCAGATTTATGGCGATTGCTTAAGGCAATACCTTCAAAAGCTATTTCAAAAACCAATTCGGGTTTTACCGTTCTTACAGGGCCAAATTTTTCTATGGCGTTTTTATTAACCCACTGTGAAATCTCTGTAATTTCTTTATCGGTTAGGCCAGAGTAGGCTTTAGCTACTGTTACCAGAGTATGGTTTTTCTTAACCGCAAAAGTATAATCTGTGTATTTTGAACTTCGTCGTCCACTACCCTTTTGTGCATAGATCATCACGGCATCAATAGTTAATGGCTCTACCTTCCATTTCCACCAGTCGCCTTTCTTTCTACCTGTATGATAAGGGGATTTTTTTTGCTTCAACATTAATCCTTCACTATTAATGGCTCTAGAATCATTTCTGATATCGTGTAAATCATCCCACGTATTAAAATCTACTAAAAAAGATAACTTAATATGCTTTGGCAAGGTGGTTGAATTAAAAATAAATTCAAGTTGTTGTCGTCTTTTTTCAAATGATTGTTCTCTAATATCCTTTCCATTAAACTCTAATATATCATAAGCATAAAACCCTATTGGCACCTCTTCTAATAGCTTTTTTGTGACATTTTTACGGTTAAGTCGTTTTTGCAAATCATTGAATAACAATACATTATTATCCTTAAGTGCTAATATTTCGCCATCTATGACAAAATCATCCTTGAAATTTTGCATAGATTCTACTAATTCAGGAAACTGTTTGGACACCAACTCTTCACCTCGTGACCAAATATGAATTTCGTTATTCCGCTTTACAATTTGCCCACGGATGCCATCCCATTTTTGTTCTACCATCCATTCACTGGGCTTTCCCAATTCTGGCAACTCTTTTTCTAAAGCATAGGCCAAGCAAAAGGGATACGGTTTAGAATTATCGTAGTTAATGTGCTTCCCATGGATAAGTTCTTCAAAGGTAATCGAATCGACATCCCAATTACCAATAATGCTATGCATCAATTGATTAGCATCAATATTGGTCAATTTTGCTAAGGCATTTACCAAGGTTTTTTTAGATATACCAATACGGAAACTTCCTCCAATGAGCTTATTAAAAATCAATCGCTCTTGTTGGTCTAAACCAGACCAAGCCTCTAAAACAAAAGCTTTTTTTTCATCTTCAGATTTAGGCTTAAGAGTTTTTAACTCAGTCATCCATTCATATAAGGATAAATCTAATTTATGAGTTGGTTCAGGTAGTAACAGCGCCATCGTCTCTCCTAAATCACCTACTGTACTATAACTTTCTAAAAACAACCATTCTGGTAAATTAGTGATTTCCATACACCACTCTTTCATGAGCGATGTCTTTACAGGTCGTGATGGCCTTTTGCCAGTAAATAATGCAATAAGCCAAAGTTTGTCCTTATCTGGTGCAAGCTCAAAATAGCTAACTAATGCTTCAATTTTGGCATTGGTCTTATTGGTAATTTCAATAGCACTTATTAAGTCTGAAAATAGCTTCATTACACAGTCTCCTTATCCGTTTCAGCTTCGGCCTTAGCTAGGGCCTCATCACCATATTCAGTTAATAGCTCATTGGCTTTAATTCCAATTTCATTGAGGTATTTAGAGAAAACGGACTGTGAGCCATGTGTTACATAGACCTGTTCAGCTTCAGAGGCTTTTACTGCTGAAATTAGTCCGTTCCAATCTGCATGATCACTAACGGCAAATCCAGCATCTACTGCCTGCCAACGTCTATTGCCTCTAACTTGCATCCAACCAGAACAAATTGCAGTTGCAGGGTTTGGAAGTCGTTTTAGCATACGAGATCCTAAAAGTGCTGGTGGTGCAATGATAATTTTATTTTGAAGTGTTTTCTTATCTAAATCTGCCGACCATAACTTAGCTTCAGGAAGTGCCATTCCTGAGCCTGTAATTGCTTCATTTAAATTATAAATAGAACGATGCACATAAATATCATCACAGCCTTCTAGTAATGACAGTAGGCGTTGTGCTTTGCCTAAAGAATATCCTAAAAATACAGAAGTTCTATTATTAGACTGATTGGTTTTTACCCAATTATGTAATTCTTGCTGTAGTATTTCCTCTTTTTTCCAATTGTAAATTGGTAAGCCAAAGGTGCTTTCGGTAATAAAAGTATTGCACTTTACAGATTCGAAAGGTGTAGTAATAAAATCGGGTTGTGTTTTATAATCACCAGTGAAGACTACGACATAGCCTTTATATTCTAACCTTATTTGTGCGGAACCAATAACATGACCTGCCGGATGAAAACTAACCTCTACACCATTTACCTTAATATTATAATTATAAGGCACACTCTCAATCTTTATATCTGCCCCTAGCCGATGTTGCAAAATGGGCTTTGAGCCATCGGTACACAAATACCTTTTCATGCCCCAGCGTGCATGGTCTGCATGGCCATGTGATATAATGGCATAATCCACAGGATACCATGGATCGAGATAGAATTTTCCTTGTGGACAGTAAATGCCTTTTTTAGTAAACTTGATGAGTTGGTTGTCCTCTAACATAGCAAAACGAAGCTATTGAAAAAGATGATTTTTTTGTAGTAAAATTTCGTTAAATTTTGAGTTACAGAAATCCTTTTTGGGCAATTATCATGTCATTTCCCCACAATTTAACAAGAAAGGATATATCAATTGGAAAAAAAGATGATGAACCGTCAGAATTATATTTTACAGGACACTCTAGACGTTCTCCATCAATTATTTCACATTTGTTTTTACCATTATCTGAAATATAGATTTTCTTTTCATCCAACTTCTGGTAAACTTTTTTTAAATCTATTACAGCATATTTTATAAAAGCTGATGCTTTCTCAGCTTCGTCTTTAGAACTATCAATTATTCCATAGGTAAAGTAATGCGCCTTCATTTTATAGTATTCTGATTCGTGACGATCTTCTATTTTATTTGAATCTCTTCGATATCTAATCGTAAAATCTGTAAAATTCTGGTATTTCATTTCTCTAAATCGTTCCTGAACACTCATTATAGCATTACCTTTTCGAAAAACATAATCTATACCATCCATCATGTCAATATATTTGGAATAATCTTTTTTTAGCTGCACTTCAGACCAGTTTAAAGGGTTATAAATTAAAGGAATAGCCAAGTTTGTATGAACGTAATTAGTGAAGGCCCTATCTTTTGAGTACTTTGACATATACCTATAAAAGTAACTATATTATTAGCCTTGTCAAAGCATTGAGTCTTTAGAATTAAAAAACTAAAAAAATTGTTGCGATAATTAATATGATAAGTTACATTTGCATCCGCAATTTTAAGAAACGTTCTTATAAATTTAATGGAGAGGTGCCAGAGTGGTAATGGAGCAGATTGCTAATCTGTCAACGCGTAAGTGTTGCCTGGGTTCGAGTCCCAGTCTCTCCGCATTTAGATAACCAATTTCGGGGTGTAGCGTAGCCCGGTTATCGCGCCGCGTTTGGGACGCGGAGGTCGCAGGTTCGAATCCTGCCACCCCGACTTTTTATCGGTCGCGTAGCTCAGCTGGATAGAGCATCTGCCTTCTAAGCAGACGGTCACAGGTTCGAATCCTGTCGCGATCACAAAAAGCCATACTAATGATAGTGTGGCTTTTTTGTACACTAAAGTACGGGATGTAGCCCTTCGACAAACTCAGGATAAACTGCACTACTATTGATGAGTTTTTACGGTTTGTCAAAAACTAATGTCTATAAGACAATAAAATTATACTTTTATAATTCGGGATGTAGCGCAGCCTGGTAGCGTACTAGCATGGGGTGCTAGGGGTCGCTGGTTCGAATCCAGT
>JAGQZO010000095.1:0-14843 GCA_020435515.1 Winogradskyella sp.
CAATGAATGGCATACTAGTTCTTTACAAATTTCTTTATTGCTTTAGAGTGACCAGACTGTATTTCTATGAAATAAATACCGTTAGAGTAATCTGAAACATCAAAACTATATTCAGTATCCGAAATCACCATAGCCTTTAACTCACGACCATTACTATCTATTATCAAAATATTATCAATAACTTGATTTGAAGTTATTTGAATCGTATTTTTTGCTGGATTTGGATATAATTTTACCGTTTCTGTACTTACCTCATCAATACTTAAAGGTTCTACAATTTCAGTGTTGACTGTATTTGTTATAATTGGCGGATTAAAATCGAAGTAAATATCTGCTACACCACTGATGATATCACCAACCTGAACATTTGATTTAGGTTTAATTTTAAAAGCAATAAAACCATGAGAATTAGGCTCATCACTAGTGCTATCAGGTAAATTAATGTTATTGAAAATAAAATTCACATCAGCTTCATTTTCTATTTCTACGCGACCTGTATGACTTAAATTTTCTAGCTGCATGGTTGTCCAATCTAGTTTGTCATCCAATACGTGTTCTACCCTAACATTAATAGCACTTGCCGTACCAGTATTTTGAAAACGAATTAAATAATGTAAATACTTATCTGCATCTTCAATAAAAATCTCATCGCCTTCTAAAACCATAATGTCGTTAGGGTCGTAAGAACCTATTACTGTTTGCTCTAAAGTAAAGGAATTATCTTCCTCTGTTTCATCACCTGTAATTGGATTTATCAATACTGTGCTCACTAAGATGTCATCTATATTGGTAGTTGGTGGTGCAAATACATTAAACTCTAAATCTATTGTCCTACTTTCAAATAGACTTAGATCACTATAATTAAAAGTTATTGTATTAGTAGTTTGAGATGCTACAGGTTCACTAGCACTTAAAAAATTGAGTTTATCGCCATCAAATGAAAACGTAATATCTCCACTTAACTGTGTGGTACCTATATTTTTGTAAACCAACTGATAGGTAGTATCAAATCCTGGTCTTGGGCTGTTTATAGAAGGATAAATCATAATATTTAAATTGTTAAACTCACCTGCTGGTTCCACACAAAAGTCAACGGTATCAGATTCATTTAAACTGATAAATTCTGATATTACAGAATTTGGACTAACACCAAAGTAGTTTGGCAGACCTCCTATTACAGATGTTGTGTAAGTTCCTATTTGAGGGAATAACCTGTAAACTCCATTAGGTTGGCTAAAAGCCGAGTAACTATTAGTACCATCAGTCGTTGTTATTAAAATGTTACCCATAGAACCATCACTAGCATCACATCCATTTAAATTAAAGTCAATTTTTATTTCGCCATTTATTTCATTGGAAACAACCAAATTTTCATACCAAGCAATTTTTAAATCGTCCTCGGTAGAAGCAAGAACATCCATGTCGTAATCATTATCAATATCTACTGCCAACACACTCCAACCGTCGTTTGTTATAGGGGCAACTAATTGTTCTTCGCCAAAATTACCCATACCGTCTATATTTTCAAACCATGCTAATTTTGACTGAGAAATGTAGAGTATATCAATATCTCCATCTTTATCCATATCATTAGCACGCACAGTTCGCGGTCCGTCTGCATCTAAGCTAATGATATGCTCTGTACTAAAGTTCCCATTACCATCTAAATTTTCAAACCAACCGATTTTATCATCATTTGAAGACGCAAACACTATATCAATATCCCCATCGCTATCTACATCGTTAGCATATACAGATGTAGCAAAATCTGCATTGGTAGTTAGTATTTGTTCTGCTCCAAAATTGCCATTGCCATTTGTGTTTTCATACCAAGCAATCTTATCATCTCCCCTAGATGCTGATACTACATCTATGTCACCATCACCATCAAAATCAGCAGCATAGACATTAATTGCATTATTAGCATTAGATGATATAATTTGCTGCGAACCAAAACTGCCATTGCCATTTAAGTTTTCATACCAACCAATTCTATTGTTTTGTCTAGATGACGACAACACATCTATATCACCATCGCCATCTATATCAATAGCAAAAACCGATGTTGCTGCTTGTGCATTACTGGTAATTATCTGTTGCTCACCAAAGCTACCATTGCCATCTTCATTTTCGTACCAAACAATTTTACTAAATCCTGCCGAAATAACATCGTAGTCTCCATCGTTATCAATATCTGCTGAATATACTGCCTCAGGACTACCAGCATTCATAGATATAATAATTCGTTCACTGTAATTTCCTTCTCCGTCTATATTTTGATACCAAGCAACAGTATTATCATTTCGAGATGCAGAAATTACATCCATATCATTATCTCCATCTATGTCAGAAGCAAAAACCGACTTTACAAAAGCAGAAGAAGGTGCAATAATTTGTTGTTCACCAAAACTTCCAAGTCCATCGTTATTTCTATACCAAGCCATTTTATGGTCAAATTGGGATAGTGATAAAACATCTGTAAACCCGTCACCATCTAAATCTGCGGCACCTGCATATTTTGGATAATTTACATCTAAACTGACATGGTTTTGCTCACCAAAAGTCCCCAGACCATCTTCATTTTCGTACCAAGCTATTTCTGAATTAGCGCCATTTGTAGAAGCTATTACGACATCTTGATCTCCATCATTATCAAAATCTGAACACGTTAAATGGGCAACAGACCCCAAACTTATAGGTACTTGTTGTGCCTCGTTAAAATTACCTAATCCATCTACATTTTTATACCACACCAAATATGTAGAACCTGAATCAGCACCAGTAACGACATCTACATTACCATCTCCATCAATATCAGTTGCATAAATGGTTTTAACGCTTTGTACAATAGCAATCAATTGTTCCTCTCCAAAAACACCTTGTCCATCAAGGTTTTCGTACCAAGAAACCTTATCATCATAACGAGATGCAGAAAGCACATCCATATCACCATCATTATCTATATCTGCCGCAAAAACTGCATTTGCGCCATCAGCCTCATTAGTGATAACTATTTGGGGTCCAAATGTACCTAGTCCATCTGTATTTTCGTACCAAACCACTATATCATCTGATATTGTAGTAGAGAGAACATCCATATCTCCATCTCCATCTAGGTCAGCTGGATGAAGAAAATCAGAACCATTAAGAATTTCCTGTTGTAAAACAAAATTTCCAAAGCCATTAGAGTTCTTAAAAAAACTGACAGAATTATTATAATTGCCTGCCAATACGTCTATATCCCCATCACCATCAAAATCTGCTGAACAAAGAGATGCTAAGTATCCAAGAGTATTTGAAATAATTTGTTGATCTCCAAAATTACCATTACCATCAATATTTTCATACCAAGCAAGTTTTTGATCTGCCGAAGAAACTGAAAAAACATCTAAATCTCCATCACCATCAATATCGGCTGTGTTTAGATACTCGGGACTATTTGCTGCTGCCTGTAGAACCAAGCGCTCGTCAAAAGTGACTTGAGCAAAGCCAAACTGCAAACCAAAAACCAAAATGGCTAAAACGTAAATATGTTTCATTGTAAATGTTATTGTAGATATTTTAGAAATCAAATCTACCTTTATTAATTGAGTTGACAAACTCAAAAGCACGTCTTTCATTATAATACACATTGCCTTTGTCAATAAACCCAACGTGCCCTCCATATTTTGGCATCTCTAAATAGAGATTAGTGTTTAGCTTCGCTTCTTTTACAGGGTAACATTCCGCTGATAAAAAAGAATCATTGAGTGCATTAATAATTAACGTTGGGACGGTAATGTTTGGCAAATACTGCAAACTACTAGATTGTTCATAATAATCAAAGGCATCCTTAAAGCCATGTGCTTTTGAGGTATAGACATGATCGAAATCTATTAAAGTTTTAATGGACTTATAATCTGCAATAGACAGGTTTTCAGGAAATTGAATAAGTTTAGGTTTTAATTTTTGTTTTAAATGATCTAAAAACCGAATGGCGTAATGTCTGTTTTTTAAGCTTAAGATTTCATTACAGGACCCTTTTAAATCACAAGGTGAAGAAACAGCAATTACAGCTTTTAATTCTTTAGGAACGTCCTCTCGCTCACCCACATATTTTAAAGCCATGTTGGCGCCTAGACTAATTCCTTTTATATAAATTTCATCGTAAATCCCTTTTGACAAAACATGATCTACAACCGCTTTTAAATCTTCAGTAGCTCCAGAGTGATAACTTCTATACAAACGATTTGACTCTCCACTACAACCTCTAAAATTTACGGCACAAGCGTCTATACCATTTTGATTGAACATTTTTGCCGTCCCTATAATATAGGGTCGTTGGGCATGACCTTCTAGGCCATGAAGTAGAATAACAACCTTGTGTGAAGGCTGATTGGCATAACTCCAGTCCAAATCCATAAAATCTCCATCATTAAGCTCAATACGTTCTCGAGTCTGTTCTACACCATTTACTGTCCTTGCTAAACCCGAAAACACTGTGGATACAAAGCTTTTCTTTGCCCAAAATGGTGGTTTGTATGTTGGTTCTACTATTGGCATTGCTAATTTATGGTTGGTGTCAGTTCGAGTGAATTTTACACTAATAAAGTGTAGAATTAGTATCGAGAACTATTTGAGACTTTATATTCAAAAACTTCTCGATACAATCCTTTAGGCTTCGCCTAGGTATCTTCAATCAAAATATATTTAGATTTCGATAATCTCAAAATCACTCGAAGTGACGATAGTACTATTTTAAAACCGTAAACTCAATAGACGAATCATTGAATACTCTATGAGTTTGCGCTTTAAAATCTTCCTCTTTGGCTTCAAAAATATTATCAACATAGGTTTGCGGATTGGCATCTATGTAAGGAAAAAACGTACTCTGAACTTGCACCTGAATCTTATGTCCTTTTTTAAAGGTATGAAAGACATCTTGCAGTTTAATATTTACTGCTGTCTTTTTGTTTGGCACAAAAGGTTCTGGTTTTTCCATACTATTTCTAAAACGACCTCGCAACACTTCGCTACGTACCATCATGTGGTAATTGCTTAACTTTAGATGGTCTTGCACATCTTCGGTGTTTTCGGTATCTGCAGGAAACACATCAATCACTTTTACAATCCAGTCGGCTGCAGTTCCGGTAGTTGAGACATTTAACTTGGCTAAAATATCACCTGCTAAAGTGACATCCTCTTCGAGGACTTCAGTTTCAAAAGTCAACACATCTGGACGCCTTGATGCAAAACGCTGATCATCCGTCATAAATTTTCGCGGTGTAAATACCACCTTAATGTCTTCAGTATAAGGTACTGGCTTTTTAGGATCGCTTATAAAATCTGATGTTGCTATGTTTCTTGCGGCACGTTGCGTTAAACGCTCATAAGGTTGCAGAAAATAGCTTTCTTTGGTTGTGTGTTCTGGTGGCCAGCTTTCAAAAGATTGCCATGACTTAGTCCCTGTATTAAACATGTGCGCTTCTGGTAATCCTGTTTCGCCATTTGCTTCACCTTTTAGGAAATGATTAAAAAATTTGGTTTCAATTTCCTTTTGAAAATAGTCTGAAATACTATCTCCAAAATGAATATTACCAATAACTTGCCTTTCGGAAGTTCTTGCCCAATCTCCATGACTCCAAGGACCAAAAACAACTGTATTATAATTATCACTATTGTTTTCAATGCTTTTATAGGTATTATAAGGTCCATACAAATCTTCAGCATCAAACTGACCACCCACAACCATTGTTGCTGGTTTAATGTTTTTTAAGTGTTGAATGATGCCTCTACTTTTCCAAAAATCATCATACGTCACATGTGTTTTTAGCTGCTCCATAAATACATTGGTACTGTCATAGAACTTGTTCAACTTGCTTAAAGGCATATGATCTAAGAAAAACTGATGTTGATCTTCGGTTCCTATATCTGGAAACTTGTACCAAGATTCTGTTGTTGGTGTGTCTTTCATGTAACCAAATACCGAAGTGGCTCTCCAATAGCTTAATAAAAAGGCTCCATTATGAATAAAATCATCGAAAAAGAAATCCCCAATACACGCTTGCGGAGAAACAGCCTTTAATGCTGGGTGCGCATCTAAAAGCGAATAGGTGGCATAAAATCCTGGATATGAAATACCATAAGTACCAACCTTGCCATTGTTATTTTCAACATTATTGATTAACCATTCTATTGTATCGTAAGTATCACTTGCTTCGTCTGTTTCATTTCCTGATTTGTTTGGAATGTAAGCACGCATATTATCATAAACTCCTTCACTATTCCAACGGCCACGTACATCTTGATACACCATGATATTTCCTTCTTCCATCAGGTATTTGTTGGGTCCAATCTTACTTTTAAACTCATTTTCTCCATAAGGTCTACAGCTGTAGGGAGTACGCATCATTAATATTGGGTAAGTTTTGGAAGTATCTTTTGGTGAATAGATAGTGGTATGTAATTTTATACCATCTCGCATGGTGATCATCACCTCTTTCTTGGTGTAGTTATCTTTTACAAAAGTGTCTTCAACTTTTGCCGTTTCAGGAGTTTCAAGAGCTTGATGCTTTTCTTCTTTGCAACTTACAAATGCAATAAATAATAATAAAACAAGTGTGAAATTCTTAATCATATTAGGGTTAGTTTTATGAAAAGTTTAAAGATAGTGAGATTGTTAGACTTTTAGATGATTAGATATATTAGACTAAGATGTTTATGATTTAATTAACAACCAAATCTGTAAACTCAAACTTACCACCATCAAACAGACCTTTATCGCTCAGCTTTAAAGCTGGAATCACCAATAATGCCATAAACGACAAACTCATATATGGCGCGTGAAGTTTAGAACCCATATTTTTCGCCATTTTATCTAAATCTGAATACTGTTTTCCAATAGTTTCGGCATCTTTATCGCTCATAATGCCTGCTACAGGCAATGCAACCATCTTTTGCTCAGTATTGCTTATGGCACAAATACCTCCTTCATTTTCGATAATAAGGTTAACCGCTTTGCAAATAGCTTCATCAGATACTCCAACAGCAATAATATTATGCGAATCATGGCCAACTGAGCTTGCTATAGCACCTTCCTTAAGTCCAAAATTCTTTATGAACGCTATAGCCAGCCTATCGTTTTGATAACGGTTTACGACGGTTAGTTTTAAGATGTCGTTTTCTGTGCTTGAGACTAGATTGCCATCTACAATAGTCGCATTTTCAATAAGTTGATTGGTTACCAATTCTCCATCTAAACATTCGATCACACGAATTTTTTGAGAATTTGAAAAAGCTTTCACTTCGGCTTCGCTCAGTGACCGATGATCAGTATCGTATGGCAATTTAAAATCTTCAACTGTTTTTTTGCTGGTATTGAAATTATTTAAATTTTCGAAATTGACGTGTTGTATTTTTGATTCACCATTATCGTAAACCAATTCGCCATTTATATAGGTTTGAAGCGTTTTAAAATCTTTTAAATCCTCAACCACAATACAATCTGCTGTATCACCAACTTGCAACAAACCAACATCTAAATTGTAATGTTTTACAGGATTAACACAGGCAGTTTGTAGCACTTTAAAAACGTCATTGCCTTTTGCCATTGCCCTAGCGCACAACTGATTAATATGTCCAATTAACAAATCATCTGGATGTTTGTCATCACTACAGAACATCATGTTTTGATAGTGTTCGTCTAATAAGCCAATCAGCGCTTCAAAATTTTTGGCAGCACTACCCTCTCGAATAATGACTTTCATGCCCTTTTGAAGTTTTTCCAAACCTTCCTCGTAGGTAAAACACTCGTGATCGGTAGAAATACCAGCAGAAATATACTTAGTCAGATCATCACCTCGTAAACCTGGCGCATGACCATCAATGGGTTTATTGTAATGTTTTGCCCATTCTATTTTTTTAAGCACCTCAGCATCATCGTAAATCACACCTGGATAGTTCATCATCTCGGCTAGATATTTAACATCTGGATTTGCCATTAAGGTTTTAATTGCATCAGAGTCTATAACAGCACCAGCCGATTCAAAACTTGTGGCTGGCACACAACTTGGTGCACCAAAATTGAATTTAAACGGGGTTTGTTTTCCGTTTTCAATCATAAACTCAACACCTTTTACTCCGAGGACATTGGCAATTTCGTGTGGATCGGAAACTGTGGCTACAGTACCATGTTTTACAGCTACCTTTGCGAATTCTGATGGCACTAACATTGAGCTTTCGATGTGGATATGGGCATCTACAAAACCTGGTAAGATGTAGTGATTTTCTTCGCAATCCTTTTCTTCAATGGATTTTATTTTACCGTTTTCAATGGTAATTTCACCTTTAAAGATATTACGGTTTTTTATGTCTATAATGTTTCCTTTTAATGTCATAATAGAAATGGATTCCTGCCTACGCAGGAATGGCAGTATTATTTTAATTCTATTTTTAAAGTTTGATTTGTTTGGTCAGTAACCTTAAAACGTTCGTCAGCTCTTCTCCCTACAACCCAAACTATCGTATTTTCTGAAGTTAAAACCCAAGTATTTTCTTTTTCAATAGGTGTTAACTTTTCATCTTTAAGATATTTACTTACTTTCTTTTTGCCTTTTAGTCCTAAAGGATAAAAAACATCTCCTGTTTGCCATGGCCTGAGTTCTAACGGATATTTTAGTTTTTCTTTATCTACAAAAATGGTGGTCCTTGAATTGTTTTTTAGAGCGTCTGCTTCATCAAAAAATAAAATGCCGATTGGTGTTTTAACTTTTCCTTTTTGCACTTCGATGCTTCTGCTCACTTCGGCTACGCTCAGTGACCATCGCTTAGTGTGACAGCTTGTTAGAATTAGAAATTCGCGATGCTTGGTGAGTTTGTGGGTATTAGACGCCACATATTTTCCTGTTTCCGCGTCTAGTAAATTCACAACATCATTCCACTCAGAAAATCCATAGTCTTTAAACATTTCGAATAAATAGGCTTTTGGGTTATTTACTTTTTTGAATTCTGAAATTTTAAACGTTATATGGTTTTCATCCATATGTGTTATGGCTCTTTTAGCTACTGCGTTAAGACTTTCTTCAACAATATCTGCGGTGTCGTTTAAATGCTGTAACGTGTTTTGAAAACTACCTAACAACTGCGGATTAATCTCTTTAAGAATTGGAACGACTTCGTGACGTAACTTATTTCTTAAGTATTTTCTTGATGAATTGCTACCATCTTCTCGCCATTTAATCTTTTCACTCTTAGCATAATCTTCAATCATTTCTCTAGAAAATGGCAATAATGGTCTGGCAATATTATCATTTAGTGCTGGGATTCCTGTTAACCCGTTGAGTCCTGTGCCTCTAGTAAAATTGATTAAAAAGGTTTCGAGATTATCATCTGCATGATGTGCTGTTAAGATGTAATCAAATTTTAATTGTTTTGCTAATTCAGAAAACCAATCATATCGCAATTCGCGAGCTGCCATTTGAATAGAACATTTGTTTTCTTCAGCGTAGGCCTCCGTATCAAAATTCTGAACAAACACTTCAACATCCAACTGTTCACCTAAGTCCAAAACGAAGTCTTCATCTGCATCGCTTTCTGTTCCTCTTAAATTAAAATTGCAATGCGCTAAAGCAAAATTAAAATTGAGTTTGTGACACAAATGTGCCAACACCACACTGTCTATGCCACCAGAGATAGCAATAACCAGGCGGGAATTTTTTAGAAAAGAACATTGTTCCTCAATATGAATTTTAAAAGCATTTAGCATAATGTAAAGATACGATAATGTGCTACTCTAACAATTACGTTAAAATGACAAAAATCATACTGCATTGATTCCTTTATTGGTAACTTTAAAGGTATAATTTTAAAACCAATGGTTATGAGCACTTTTAAAGAACTCTCATCAAAATCTGCACAAACTGCTTTTGATAAAAAAGTACTTTCGGCAGTGCAACATCTACACCCATACGTAAAGCATAGAATTTATATAGCTGAATCAACAGGAATATTACCAAAAAACATGTATTCATCCAACGGTATTATTGATGAATGCATCATAGAATTATACACTAAAGGCTTTAATATCGACGCTGAACGTATGGCTGTAAAGTTGGAGCTATTTAAATTAGTGGACAACTATATGAACGAACTCTTTAAGAAAGAAGTCTTTCATAAAAACACGATAAGTACCGATGAGATTAGAAGAAATGAAATTGCTAAACTTGGTGAAGATTATACCATTGATGCCGATTTAGACCTTATTCTTAATACCGAACTAAGCGATATTTCTTACAGGCAAGATATGGATAACGAGCTGTACTTGTATGAAGATAAAGAAACCTCTATCCTAAGGGCTTTTGAGCTTGAAAATCTATCTAAAATAGAATCACCTAAAGTATTTGGACGTTTTTATAGTTGGCTGCCTATTACTATTTCAAATATTGTGGATTTGTACATCTTTGGAAACCTTGACTTTGAAGACATTGCAAAAATTAAAAACATTGCAACGTCTCGCGTTGAGTTTATCTTTGATAAGGTTAAAAAAAGTTTTAGAAGCCATTTAGAATAAAACTCGTATATCAGCTAGTTGATACTAAAAAAATAGAAACCTTCAGTCCCGTTTCTTGTATAGGTATCGCCACAGTCCTGAAATCGTATTCTATCTTCCAATGTATTATAGCCATTAAAGATACTGGCATTGTTTTCTTGTTCTAAATTGAAATAACTATTTCTAGCATTGACAATACAATAATCGCCTGGTGTATTGATTGAAATACCTAAACGATATTCGTAAAATTGACTATCATCCGTTAATTGAGGTAAACAATTGACAGAATTAGAACAACTGTTGAAACTGTAAGCTTCTCCAATATCATATATAATTTCTGCATCGTTAAAAACTTCTGCATTAAGTCCTGGTAAATTATTAAGCTTTAATACAAACAAACCATCTAAAAAAACTTCAGTATCTGTAATGAGCTCTGGTTCTTCTGTTTCTGTACAAAAATCAATTAACATAGAAGTGGTCCGCGCATTAAGCCAAATTGTTTCGCTTTGTTGATAGGTTTCAGCTATATTTTCAACATTGACAATATATGCCTCTGGATCATCTACTCCACATACGTCCTCATCTGGATCACAGAGAACAGCCATAAGCAAAGGTGCGAGCAACAAAAATTTAAGATTTCTCTTCATCATGATTTAGTTATCTATTGTTTACACGCTAGATGATAAAACATAAAAAAGGTTGCGTAGGTTAATAGCCAATTTTTTTTAACGCTCTAAAACTTCCCGCATCGCTTTGGCCTTTACCAAACATTCCTCATATTCCTTAAGGGGATTGCTCAGTGATGTAATAGCACTACCAACAGAATAGGAAATATATTTTTTGGTTTCGTTGTAAAGGATACTTCTAATGATGACATTGAAATCAAAATCTCCATCTGGTGAAAAATAACCAACCGCACCTGAGTATAAGCCACGTTTGGTTTCCTCCAAATCTTCTATAATTTTCATTGCCGAAATCTTTGGAGCTCCTGTCATGCTTCCCATAGGAAATGTGGTTTTTAAAACCTCTACAGGATGCGTGTCTTTTGATACTTTTGAAGTTATTGTAGAAATCATTTGATGCACTTGCAAGAAAGAATAGACCTTACATAATTCCTCAACCTTAACGCTGCCTTTAGTTGCAGTGCGCGACAAATCGTTACGCACCAAATCTACAATCATAATATTTTCGCTTCGTTCTTTAGGATCATTTCTTAAGTCCTTCGCTAATTTTTGATCTTCTGCCGGGTCTTCTGAACGTCTAGCCGTTCCTTTTATGGGTTGTGAAATAATCTTGTTACCTATTTTTTTAAGGTAGCGTTCTGGTGAAGCAGACATTAAATAGGTATCAAACGACTTGAAGAACGTTGCAAAAGGTGGTTTAGAAATTTGATTTAACTTATTGTAAGTTTCTATCGGGTTTATGAATGAATTTTCAGCATAGAACTCCTGACAAAAATTAGCCTCATAAATATCGCCTCTATGAATATGAGCCAACATCGCTTCTACCTTTTCATAATAATCGTCTTTATGAATTCTGAGTTTTATTTTAATTGGATTTTTAGATTCTTGGATTTCTAGATTACTAGATTGTTCTATTGCTAGTAAATCACTGTCAATCTCATCACCAACCATTTTTAAATA
The DNA here is from genome assembly GCA_020435515.1 of Winogradskyella sp. Lineage (GTDB taxonomy): Bacteria > Bacteroidota > Bacteroidia > Flavobacteriales > Flavobacteriaceae > Winogradskyella. The sequence goes on from JAGQZO010000095.1 coordinate 12,169, forward strand.
TCGAAACTCTACTTCATTTCCTTTGATGAAAATCAATTTTTTAGGCTGAAAGAAATACAATTCTGGGAATTCTAAACCATCATAATTATGAGACTCCAAGTCTTCAACTGAATTTTTTAGATCATAGGTTAGGTACCCAAAAATCCAATCTTTTGTAGTTTGCTGATACTCATCTAAGCGCTTAAAAGCATCTGTATAATCCGTTTGAATACTTGTAAAGGCATCAACCGCCAAAATAGCATCATAATCAGTATAATTATCATGATGATGATTAGAGTCTAACCAAACCACATCATCATACTGCTGAGCCCAAAACAACAACTGCTGTTTATAATCTTCAGGGTTTTTTATGATGTACTTAAATGATGTTCTCAAAAAGGAAAATTTGATTTTGTAAAAATAATGAGAATACCTTTTCTACAATAGAAGATTTGTATATTTCAATAAAATTTGGAACTATGCCTTTTTTAGAAAACAACCTACTTAAAATTGAAATAAAACATAAAGGTGCAGAATTATGTAGCATAAAGTCTGTGAAAAACAACACCGAATTTATTTGGGAAGCCAATACTGAGGTTTGGGGAAGCCACGCACCCAATTTATTTCCAATTATCGGCTCCATGAAAAATGATAGTTATGAGTATGAAGGAAAATATTACAGCATGCCAAAACACGGTTTTGTTAGAAAAAACGAGAATTTTAAAGTCGCATCAAAAACAAACTCTGAAGTCACTTTCCAACTAAAATCAGACGATGAACTCAAGTCTATTTTTCCTTTTGATTTTGAATTTTTAATCTCTTATGAACTTAAGGATAATGCACTTTTTATACATCATACCGTAAAGAACAAAGACCATAAGGCGATGTATTTTTCGGTGGGAGGGCATCCTGCCTTTGCTTGCCCTTTGTTTAAAGGGGAAATCTATACAGACTATTTTTTAGAGTTTGAAAGGGAAGAAAACAGCAAATCACACTTGCTTAATATGGCCACAGGATTGGTTACAGATAAAACAAAATCTGTTTTTGATTCTCCAAATACCATAAACCTCCACGGCAACTTATTTGATGAAGACGCCTTAATTTTTAAAGATTTAAAATCGAGACAAGTGGCATTAAAGCACCAAGACAAAGGCGAAATTTTGAAGGTTAAGTTTGAAGGGTTTCCATTTTTGGGCATTTGGGCAAAACCAAATGCACCTTATGTTTGTATTGAGCCATGGATTGGCATTGCAGACTCAGAAAACACCAACCAAAAGATCAAGGATAAGGAAGGCATTGTAGCTTTAGAACCCAATGAAATCTTTAGTGCTACTTACAGTATAACAGTAAATAGTGGATTGTTAGAGTGATATAGATTATAAATAGTAGCTTTGCACAAATTTTATAGTTGTGACGTTTCAAGATTTAAATCTAAATACACCTTTATACAATGCCATTGAAGACTTAGGATTTGAAACTCCTACTCCAATTCAGGCAGAAGCTTTTAACATTATTGCCTCTGGTAAAGATGTGGTTGGTATTGCACAGACTGGTACTGGTAAAACATTTGCCTATATGCTACCTATTTTGCGTCACCTTAAATACTCAAGGCAAGACAACCCTAGAGTTTTGGTTTTGGTACCAACTAGAGAATTGGTTGTACAAGTTGTTAGTGAAATTGAAAAACTATCTAAATACATTAACAACCGTATTTTAGGCGTTTATGGTGGCACAAACATCAATACACAAAAACAAGCGGTTGCACAAGGTGTTGATATACTTGTGGCTACACCAGGACGTTTATACGATCTTGCAGTAAGCAGAGTTTTACAGCTTAAGTCTATTCAGAAATTAGTAATAGATGAAGTTGATGTGATGCTAGACCTAGGGTTTAGACATCAATTAATGAACATTTTTGACATTCTACCAGAACGCAGACAAAACATTATGTTTTCTGCAACAATGACAGCTGATGTTGATGAATTGATAACCGATTTTTTTATCAATCCCGTTAAAATTCAAATTGCGGTTTCTGGCACTCCACTAGAAAACATTAAGCAAGAGCGCTATAATGTTCCTAACTTCTACACTAAAGTTAACCTGTTAGACTATTTATTGAGTGATAAAGATGAGTTCTCAAGAGTGCTAATCTTCGTGGCCTATAAGAAAATGGCAGACCGATTGTTTGATAAGCTCGAAGAATTATTTCCTGGTGAATGTTGTGTAATTCATTCTAACAAAACCCAGAATTATAGATTACGAAGTATAGAACAATTCAGTGAAGGTAAACATAGACTTCTAGTTGCCACAGATGTCATGGCACGAGGGTTGGATATTGATGATGTTACCCAAGTTATCAATTTTGACACACCAGACTATCCCGAAAATTATATGCATCGTATTGGTAGAACAGGTCGTGCCGAAAAACAAGGTCATGCCCTATTATTTTCAACGGAAAACGAACAAGAAGCAAGAGAACGTATAGAGGCTTTAATGCAAAAGAAAATTGATGTGATAGAACTTCCTGAAGATATTACAATATCCACCGAACTTATTGAAGAAGAACGACCACAAATTAAAGAACGTAACAATCCTACCAAGCGTAGCCTTGAAGATTTATCAGGACCTGCTTTTCATGAAAAGAAAGAAAAAAACAAAAAGGTAAATTTGGGCGGTTCTTACAGAAGAGAAATTGC
>JAGQZO010000095.1:14912-18153 GCA_020435515.1 Winogradskyella sp.
AAAAAAACCTCTCCAAATTTTGAAGAGGTCATCTTTATATTTCAAGTACTGCAGGATCGCATTTTATGTAATATAAAATCTATAACCCTAACCTTATAGTTGATCCTGCACTTGTACTTGATTATCCATTAAATCGTTTATTGGCACTATTAATCTGCCTTTAGAATTTTTTAAAATTACCGATATACTTTTAACCTCATCAACAGTATAGCTTTCATTATTAAAAATAATCTTCTGCCCTACCTCAAACATTTTTCTTGCATAGAATGTATGCATAAGCTTAGCCACAATACTTTTAGCTCCAAGACCAAATGCAATTGTAAAGGCCAAAAGAAAAGCCGCCAAAATCATGGTAATGTTGTTGGTAATTATTGTAGTATCAATACCTGCCTGATTTAAAGCTGTGATTGAAATGAATATCAACAATAAAAAGAAAACGATTTGACTAATTATTTTACCACCAGATAAATCCATAGATTCAAAAAAGGATTTTAATCCATTCTTTATGAAGTTGGCAAACAATAATCCCAATGTAAAAATGATTAAGGCTGAAAATAGTTGAGGTAAATACGATAACAGTTCACTTATCTGATTGGAGATTATTTCTAATCCCAAAACATCTGATATCATTATCACCAATATGATATACATTACCCATTTTACAAACTTTGATACGATCTTAATGGTATCAAAATTTAGTTTCTTACCTTCAATGATTTCAATATCATTTAGTCTATCATCAAGCTTATTGGCCTTTGCTAATTTTAAGACTTTTCGTATTGCCTTAACAACAAGCTTTGTTACAATCCATCCTATAATTAAAATTGCTAATGCAGCCAAAGCTTTAACTAAAAATGCTGAGATTTCTGGCCACATAGATGATAGTGACTGCATTGCCGAATTTTTAAAATCTGTTACTTTTTCCATACTTAAAGTATATGTTAGGTTTACTAAGTATTTAATTATTTTTTCTGTTCTTACTTACGGTATCTATAATATAACCTAAATTATACGAAAACAGTTCGGCCAATTCCATGAGCAATTTTGCCATAGCAATGTCGTTCATGACTTTGCTCTTTAGCTCTGCTGGAACCTCTTTTAAAGGCTGGTTTATTTGCTTAAATGGATTCTCCATCTTTCGTATAATTTTCGTACTTCTGCACGAGTTTTTCTTTTGCTCTTTTTAGACGCATCTTCACTGCGCTTTCTCCAATATCTAAAGCTTCTGATAGTTCTTTTATGCTTAAATTATCTTCATACTTTAGTAACAATATCATTTTTTCTTCAGGTGAGATCAATTCAATTACTTCCTTTAACCTATCTACTCGCATGTTTTCAAACTCACGGGTAGAGTCAACTTCTTCACCTATATTTTGTATGTCTACAGTTTCTGAACTTACAGATTGTTTTTCTAACTTCTTAGCTGTATTTCTAGTAACATAGTTTACGCAATGGTTGTATGTAAACGCATATAGCCAAGTTGAAAACTTAGACTTACCTTTAAAACTGGCTAATTTAATAAAGACCCTCAAAAAAACATCTTGAGTTAAGTCTTTAGCTTCATCGACTCCATTAGCAAAGCCATAACATTTGTTATACACCATTGTAGCATATCTATCATAAAGCACCTCAAACAACATAGTGTCGTTGGTTTTTACGATTGCCTCTACAAGCGCTTCATCGGTTAGGCTATGAATTGCGTCTTCAGTCAATTTTGGTTGTTAATTCTATTTTAACTTGGTTGGGTTATACGTTTAAGACACAAAGTTTTTTGATTGGTCACTAATAGTTTAAAAAAAATCTTATTTATCTATTTGATGCTCTATATCTCTAAGATGATGCTCTAGCGCTAATGTTGAAATTTGAATTTCTCTGATTAAAAATGCCAAAGACAAAATGAGCAACAATAATGCTAAACCAAAAATCCAAACAGCTGCATTATGTTGATCTACATAAATTAAAAACATTGTTAATACACATAGCAAAAGACTAGAGATACCTAAAATCTGCATCCAACGCGTAAGATTTAATCGTAGTTTTAAGTTATTAATTTGCCGCATTAACACTGCTTCCTTTCGCTCTAGGTATTTATCGCTAAGGTTTCTAATAATTGCTGCATAGGCTAAAAATCGATTGGTATATGCTAACATAATTAAAGAAATGGCTGAAAATAAAAGCGCTGGCGTTGTGAGTGTAAGTTCTTCCATAAGAATATTTTTACAAAATTACAGAATTTGAAAACTCAAAACGTAAATTTTCTGTTGTATTATAATGAAAATGACACATTTAGTCGAATTGAGCCAACTATTAATCGAAGTTATAAGAAAGAAGTTTTAAATCATCTGGAAAATTTTTAAATTTAGGTAAATAAAAGTCCAAATCTATCGTTATCATAGTCTCTAGACTATTCATATTAACCGCTTTATGAGTGCATATCTTCATAACACAATTCCCAATTTAAAACCTTTTGATTTTGAGCGCCATCATAATTCTCATTTTATAAATCAGCAATGGGTCTTGGTCAATGGTATTACTAAAAAGAAAGAGGTTTATACCTTTAGAGATAATAATATTTTAGAGATTGAAAGAAAAGATGCCACTATTACAACATCTTGGACCTTGAGCATACAAAACATCTTTACCATTGAAACCGAAGACGGTATAATAACCGTTAAAGCTTACTTTAAAGATGATGATATTTTGATTTTAAACCATCAAGACAAAGAAGAATTTGCACTGTATATTAATACCACAAATTATTCTGACGACTTAAATTCCATAGAAGATATCCAAACTTACTTAAAAGAAAAGTATAAAAAGAAAGTTAGTAAGGTAATACATAAACACGAGTTCTATTACATTTCAAAATCTGAAGAATTTGGACCTTGTACGGTTGAACAGCTCAAAGAAAAAGTAGATAACCAAGACATTAGTGCCTATTGTTTTGTACGCGATGTTAATGAAGAAAGTTATGCTAAACGTTTGCGAATTGTAGATTTAATACAAGAATTATAATAAAAAAAGCGAACAATATATGTTCGCTTTATTAATCTGAAAACAACTTCAGAACAACAAAATTTCTATATTAAACATGCAATGCTCTATCATCCGTAGCTGCTAAAGCTGCTTCCTTAACAGCTTCTGCAAATGTTGGATGCGCATGAGAATATCTAGATATATCCTCAGCAGATGCTCTAAACTCCATTGCTGTTACGGCTTCTGCAATTAAATCGGCACAACG
>JAGQZO010000096.1 GCA_020435515.1 Winogradskyella sp.
AATTTAAAGTTCGGGGTGTAGCGCAGTCCGGTTAGCGTACCTGCTTTGGGAGCAGTGGGTCGCAGGTTCGAATCCTGCCACCCCGACTTTAAAAAAGAAAAGTTCAGCATTTGCTGAGCTTTTTTATTTATTCAACTCTTATGTAATTTTCGGAATAAATTCTATTACCTTCTTCATCCAATTCAATTTGTTGAAATTTATTAGGATACAAGTCCAACTCAAAAATAAACTGTTTTTTTTCTGCAATGACTTCATCCATAACTGCAGAACCAAAGTCTAATACTTCGGTAAGTTGATCTCCATCATACTTGTATGTACCATAACCAAACCACTCAGATGAATCAGCAGGTCTGTGTTTACACCACATTACTTTGGTGTCGGTATACATTTTTAGTTGTCTAAAGTCAGGATTCATTTTAAAAGAATCAACAACAACATTGTCCTTATAATTATAAAATCCTGTAAGTTCCCATGTACCCTTTAGGTCTAACAGTTTGTCATTTAGTTCGGTATTTGATGAACTACTTGTTTCTTCAGTACTTTTAGCTTCATTTTTACATGATAGAGCTAATAACAATAGTATGCTTAGAAATAAAAATTTTGCTTTCATGACAGATTAGATTTAGCTATTAAACACTTAAAAATTAATAAATTAATTTGAGAAACTAAAGCAATTTGAAAACTTTATGATGCAATAGTTAGTGTTAATAACTTCTACGTAAGGTTTTGTACAAAAATCCTACTTTTGCCCTGTAATAAAACACGAGATATGTCGGATACAATCGAGAAAGTAAAATGCTTAATAATAGGTTCTGGACCTGCAGGTTATACTGCTGCAATCTATGCATCCAGAGCAAATATGGAACCAGTTTTATATCAAGGTGAGCAACCAGGTGGTCAATTAACAACTACAAATGATGTTGAAAACTTCCCTGGATATCCTGATGGTATTACTGGGCCAGAAATGATGATACAATTACAAAAACAAGCAGAGCGTTTCGGTACTGATGTACGTCATGGATGGATAACTAAAGTAGATTTTACAGGCGATATACACAAAGTTTGGGTTAATGATGAAAAGGAAATCCATGCTTCTACAGTTATTATTTCTACAGGTGCTTCGGCAAAATATTTAGGTTTACCATCAGAGCAAAAGTATTTACAATTGGGAGGTGGAGTTTCAGCATGTGCTGTATGTGACGGTTTTTTCTATAGAAATCAGGAAGTTGTAATTGTTGGAGCAGGTGATTCTGCATGTGAGGAGGCACATTACTTATCAAAACTATGTAAAAAAGTAACTATGTTGGTACGTCGCGATGAGTTTAGAGCATCTAAAATCATGGCTAATCGTGTTAAGAATACTAAAAACATCGAGATTTTGTATAACACCGAAACAGAAGAAGTTTTAGGAGACGGCCAAGTGGTAACTGGAGTTAGGGTTTTCAACAATAAAACTAACGAAAAGCAAGATATTCCTGCAACAGGTTTCTTTGTGGCTATAGGTCATAAGCCTAATACAGATATTTTTAAAGGTCAGATAGATTTAGATGAAACAGGTTACATCATCAATGCACACCCAGGAACAAGCAAAACTAATATAGAAGGTGTCTTTGTAAGTGGAGATGCTGCAGACCATGTGTACAGACAAGCTATTACAGCAGCTGGTACAGGTTGTATGGCTGCTTTAGATGCAGAGCGTTATTTAGCGGCTAAAGAAGCTGATTTTGAAGTAACAACTTCTACTTATAATTAATCATTCATTTAATAAACATAAAAAAGCCGAAGTTACTACTTCGGCTTTTTTATTCGAGTTTTTAAGATTTATCGTTTCTTCTTTTGAAGTTTTGCTGTGTCTTCAAATTTTGTGATTGTAATTGCTGGGCTACCAAAAAGATACAATTCGGTATCACCCGAAGCAGTAATGGTAATATTGTCTATAGTACTTATTGTTAAATCACTATCACCTTCTAAGGTAGCATCCACTGTTTTAACATCAAATTTTGGACTATTGAAATTACTTGAATTATCCAACCTAATTACAGAACTATTTGCAGTGCCTTCAATGACTGCATCTGATCGTTGATATAAATCAAAATTAGCTACTTTAGTGGTAATTAAAGCATCTAGCTTGCTATTGTCGCTTAATTCGATTTTTGTTGAATCTGCAGTTAGGTTTAATCTCGTTTTAGATTTCCCTGTACTTTTATAAATGAAATTATTGGCTTTAATATTTAGATAAGCTCTAGAATCATCGCTAGTTATTAGGCTAACATCTTTAAGCTCCATAGACGTTAAAGACCTAATCTCACCATCGCCTCTGATTTCTATATTTTGAAGTGCATCACCATAATTAACGGTAATATTTTGGCGTTTTTTTGAAGTAATTCGCATGGTCTGCCCAAAAGATAAAACACCATCTACAACTTCAAACTCAATAACATCATGCAAATTATCATCCGTTTCTACATTTACGGAAGGTTTGCTGTTGTATACAATTTCAATAGAAAAATCACCATTAACCACTATAGTGTGAAAGTCATCAATGTAAGTTTGTTTGATGGTAACATTTCTATCACCTTTAATTTTTTCTTGTGCGTTAATAATAGGTGCTGAAACCATTATTAAAACTAAAATGAGTAAAAACTTTTTCATCTATAATCTTTGTTTCGCTATCAATATGACACAATTCAATAATAATGTCACTTTTTACGCTGTTAAACAAAGATATACAAAAACCGCCCCAAACTCTATAAAGAATTTAAAACGGTTTGTAATTGATTGGTTATTAGTTTATTGAAATATTAAAATAAATTGATGATTTGAGGAGAAATGGGATTAATTAGCCCTAACGCTTCCTGAGGAACTATCTGATTTTTCAACTTTTTCAGGATTACCAGAATATCTAATATCACCACCGCTCGTTGCCCTAGCAGTGAGTTCTTTTGATGTGTTTATTGAAATATCAGCTCCGCTTGTTGCTTTTACTTTTGAAGTTTCAGCCTCAAGATTAGAGGCCTTAATATCACTGCCGCTAGTGGCTTCTGCAATTAATACTGTAGTAGATCCGCTAAGTCTTATGTCGCTACCACTTGTAGAGTGACAGTTTAATGTTTCTGTTTTCACATCCAAAGTCATGTCTGCTCCACTAGTACAATTAAGCTCTAAATTATCAGCTGTAATGGTATTTGTTGAAAATACATCACTACCGCTTGTAGCTTTAATTGCTGAAATATTATCAACACTTAGGTTGATTCTTCTAGAAGCTGCTCTTCTGATATTTTCACTAGTGTAAATAGTAAGCGTTCCATTTTCAACTTCAGTTATAATTAAATCGTGAAGATTTTCATCGGCTTCTACACTAAGCGAAACGTCATTACTTTGCGTAATGTAAAGATCTAGACCTTGGCTTATTTTAATAGATTCAAAGTCATCGGAAATAGATCGGTCTTGCGTGACAACATTTCTATTTCCATCTATACCAGTTCCTAAATTCATTGAAAAGTTACAGGATAGCATTAAAACACTTAAAATACTGGTTACTACTATTCTTACTAATGTACTCATGATTATTTGATTTATTTGATTGATGATAATGTTTGATTTTACTTATTTTTTGCTATTGCAATACCGGAAACCAAGAGGATTCCGATACTGCTCAGCAAAAGTAATTTGATTGATTGGTTCATTTTTTGATTGATGATTACAGAGCAAATGTCTGTGTTATTTTGATTGATTTAAACTTAATTTGACCGAATTGTCATTTTCTTGGTATCAATTGTCATTGACTTCAAGATCAACTCCGTCTTCGTCTATTTTAAGGTTAACTTCAGGCTTATCTTGTTTGGACGACGATTCTTCTTTTAAGGTTTCAGTGCCTTCAATGAAATTGATATCTTCTTTACAATCTAAGCATATAGCGCTATCCTTTGAGATTTGGTAATAATGACCAAAATCCATGTCCCTTAAAAGATTAGTGCCGTATCTAGAATAACTATATCTCCATGATGTTGAAAAGCTTCTATCGGTGTGTAGAATGGTGCCCTCTGGTAGATAGAGAATGACCCTTACTTCTTGTTCACTGAATTTATTTTCAATGTCGGTTTTAAGATAGTTGTCTAAGACTAGAGTATTACCGTTTAATCTATAGCCATAATCAATATTTTCTGCACGTTTTTTGGCTCTATTGTAATCACTTCCTGTGGCTTCTTTTTCAATAATTATTGATGCCACCGAATCAGCGGTTGATTTTACAATATATCTCACATTAGATGAAACTAAGCTGCGACCTTCATCATCTTCAACGATATTAAATTCATTGTTATGGTGATAACGGTAACTGCTATACTGGTCAAACTCTGAATTGTTTAACCTAATAGTGTCACCAACTTTGATATTCAGTTCTTCTTTTGCTGTAACCTTAGCATCAAAGGCATGCTCAGTAGCTTGCTTTATGCCTGAAATAATGATACCTACAATTGCTATTAACCATACACCAAGTAAGGTGAACTTAGCAACATTGCCTATGGATTTTAAATTGTTTACCAAAATCTTCAAGCCTAAATAGAAAACAAAGAAAAATGGTATTCCAACAGCAAAGAACAATAGCATAGACATTAACCATAGCGGAATATTTGCTGCATTTGCAACATAAAGAAGGTCTACACCAGGTAAATTGATAGCGTCTGTAAGACCAACTGTAAATAATAATACTATAGAAGTTATTAGAGCGCTAATACCTGTTATGATCAAAATAATGCCAATGAACTTTGCAATAATCTTAAGGAAAAACATTAAGATGCTTCCGATAGAGTCAAAAAAGTTCTGCGAACTTGATTTTAAACGATTGCCTTGCTTCTGAAAATCGACACTCCTTACTGTCTCTGAAATATTATCGGTAAGATCATCTAATCCTTCCTTTAATTTTTCTCCATGCTTTTTAAAGTCAACACTTTTTACGGTTTCTGAGACCGAGTCAATGCTGTCTTTAATTTTTTTTTCAATGTTACTGATGTTCACAGGGTCACCTGTCATCATTAGCTTTTCAGCCGTAGTCCTAGCTTCTGGTACTAACGCCCAGAAGATGAGATAGATGAATATGAATGTACCACCAGAACCTATGGCTAATAATAACCATATCAATCGCATCCAAATAGATTCTATACCAAAGTAATGACCCAAACCAGCAGCAACACCACCAATGTATGAGTTGTCCGTGTCTCTGAATAGTTTTTTTGTAGGACCAGACTTATATGATCTTTTTTGTTGAGGTTCGTCTTCAAAGATTTCGTCATCGACCAAATAATCTTCTGGTTGTCCCATTATAGTTATAACTTCATCTACAAGTTTAATGCCTACAACTTGCTTTTCGTTTTGTATGCGTTCCGAAAATAGCTCAGCGATTCTGGCTTCTATGTCTGATATAATTTCAGAACGACCTTGAGAGTCTGTAAATGAACGTTTTATAGCCTCAAGATAGCGCGATAACTTAAGATATGCATCTTCGTCTATATGGAAGAATATACCTGCTAAATTTATATTGACTGTTTTATTCATTTTTTTGTTGTTTTTGTACTGGTTACTAGGTTTACTGCATTTTGTAATTCACTCCAAGTCGTGTTTAATTCATTAAGAAACAGTTTCCCTGTTTCTGTAAGACCATAATACTTTCTTGGTGGTCCTGATGTGGATTCTTCCCAACGGTAGTTGAGCAACCCAGCATTTTTTAATCTTGTTAATAGTGGATATATGGTTCCTTCTACAACAAGCATCTTTGCGTCTTTTAAAGTGTCCAAGATTTCTGCAACGTAAGCATCTTCATCTTTTAAGATGGATAAGATGCAATACTCCAGAACACCTTTACGCATTTGTGCTTTTGTGTTTTCTATCTTCATAATTTAAGCGTCTTAAATTTTATTAAACTGTTCATTTTTTGATTGATTATTGATGACCCTTCGACCCTTCGACTGCGCTCAGTGCAGGCAATCTCAGGACAGGTTTTTATTTTAAAAAATTGATAGTCAATGGATATTTGTATTCTAAACCATCTCTGGCAGATAAACTTGCTTTAACGATAAGCGCCAACTCAACTATAAAGCCAATAATAGCTAAAGCTCCAAGTCCACCACCTATATAAAGTAGAGGTGAAGGTTCACCTACATTAATATGAAAATCATGAAAGCCATGAAAATCGATAACATCTAAACCTCTAAAAAGCTTGAATATGAAAAACGGAACACTTATGGTGCCTATGATTATGGCATAAAGCAAAACACTAATCTGAAAGTTAATGGCTTGCTTTCCGTGTTGATCTACAAACTCTGATTTTTCCTTATTGGCAGCCCAAAGCACTATTGGTCCGATAAAGTTTCCAAACGGAATTATAAATCTTGAAAAGGTTGAAAGATGTATAAAAGTTGCTAAGTTTTTGTGATGATTGTCTACCATTTTAAAAAGTATATAATAGTTTCTTATACAAATATATGTCTAAAAGAAGGTATTATGTTACGCATAGTACTTAAAATTAACATTTTTTTAACATTAGTAGTGATAAGATATTTGAGTTATTTTAGTGCAGAATCTAAACTATTTTAAATGAACATTTCACCATCTAAGCTTAACACATTCTTAATGTTTAAGCTGCCTGCAGCCTATTTTACAGGTGTAAGAACAAAGTCTTTAGATGATACAACTTGTGTAGTTACTGTAAAGCATCGTTGGATTAATCAAAATCCTTTTAACTCTATGTTTTGGGCAGTGCAAGGTATGGCTGCAGAATTAACGACGGGTGCTTTAGTGATGAAAAAGATTAAAGAAAGTGGTAGAAAAGTATCGATGTTAGTTGCAAATAATAATGCGACGTTTACAAAAAAGGCTACAGGAAGAATTACATTTACATGCCGAGAAGGGCATAAAATAGATGAGGCAATAAGTAAAGCTATTAAAACAGGTGAAGGCCAAACAGTTTGGTTAAATGCAAATGGTGTTAATACAGACGGAGTAGAAGTATCTTCCTTTAATTTTGAATGGACGCTTAAAGTAAAATCGTAGACTTTACTTTAAAGTAGGCAGTAAATAGTATACAGTGTTTAGTAATTTTATTTTGACTTAATAATTGTAACAAATCTTTATACAAATCAACATATAAACAATTCCATAAGAAAAAATGAAACAAGATTTATCAGTTATATTTTTATTGTTGGTTACGTTATCAGTGTCCGCACAAAGGCATGATAACATCCAAAAAGCGTTTGTAGAGCATTACAATGTTTCTAATACAGAAGGCATTTTTAATATGTTTAATACTGAAATGCAAAATTTTTTGCCGTTGTCTAAAACGGTAGATTTTATTGAAGCAATGATTACCCAAGCAGGCGAAATTTTACACACTGAATTTATTAAACAAAATGGTAATGTAGCTCAATATAAGGTTAGCTTTCAAAAAGCTGTTTTTACGATGCAACTGTCTTTAGATCAAGACAACAAAATAAATGGATTACGGTTTATTCCTTTTACTGATACTTCTAAACCAATGTTAAAGCGCAATATTACCAAGCTCATTCTACCATTTAAGGGAGAATGGACAGTAATTTGGGGAGGCGATACTAAAGATTTAAACTATCATGTTGATGTTGAATCTCAAAAAGGAGCTTTTGATATGGTTATTACAAATAAAGAAGGAAACTCATTTAGAACAGATGGCAAAACAAATGAAGATTACTATGCATTTGGGAAAGAGTTAATTGCACCATGTAATGCAGAGGTTGTTATGGTTGTTGATGGTATAAAAGATAATGTACCTGGCGAAATGAATCCGATTTACATACCAGGTAATACAGTTGTTTTAAAAACAGATAATAATGAATATCTATTCTTTGCTCATCTAAAGCAACATTCTATTGTTGTAAGACAAGGGCAAAAACTAAAGCAAGGTGATCTTTTAGGTTTATGTGGAAACTCAGGAAATTCTTCAGAGCCACACTTACATTTTCATATCCAAAATGTAGAGGAAATGTATAAAGCTACAGGTGTCAAATGTTATTTTGATAGTATTATGGTTAATGATCAACTCGAAAAAGAGTATTCGCCAATACAAAATGATAAAGTAAAAAATCAATCAAAACTATAAACAACTATGAAACAATTACCAGATTTTACAGGCAGGAATGCCCATGAGATAGACTACCGTATCTATGGAGAAGAAATGCAATATGTTGAGATAGAATTAGACCCACAAGAAGCTGTAATTGCAGAATCAGGAAGTTTTATGATGATGGACGATGGTATTAAAATGGATACCATTTTTGGAGATGGTTCCCAAAAAGATAAAGGCTTCCTAGGAAAAATTCTAGGTGCTGGAAAACGTATCCTTACAGGAGAAAGCTTGTTTATGACCGCATTTTACAACGATCTTACTGGAAAGCGAAACGTATCATTTGCTTCACCATACCCAGGAAAAATTATACCTATAGATTTAACAGAATTTAGAGGGAAGTTTATTTGTCAGAAAGATGCCTTTCTTTGTGCTGCTAAAGGTGTGAGTGTAGGTATTGAGTTTTCTAAAAAGTTGGGCAGAGGCTTATTTGGAGGCGAAGGCTTTATTATGCAAAAATTGGAAGGTGATGGTATGGCATTTGTACATGCTGGTGGGACTATGGCAGAAAAAACCTTACAACCAGGTGAAACCTTACGAGTAGATACAGGCTGTATTGTTGGCTTTACCCAAGATGTAGATTATGATATTGAGTTTATAGGAGGTATTAAGAACTCTATTTTTGGTGGAGAAGGTCTGTTCTTTGCTAAGTTAACAGGACCAGGAAAAGTATATGTACAGTCCTTACCATTTAGCAGGTTAGCAGATAGAGTTATAGCGTCTGCGCCAAAAGCAGGAGGTAAAAGTAGAGGAGAAGGGAGCATCCTTGGTGGATTAGGTGATTTATTAGATGGTGATAATCGGTTTTAAATTGTAATAAGTTAGAAAATTTGGCAAAAGGTTGTGTTTTTAACGCAACCTTTTTTGGTTTTTTGTATCTTGTAAATAGCTATTAATCAAATCATAAACTATGAAAGCCTTTTTCCTATCTATCCTTCTTCTGTGCGTTTTTAAAATAAGTGATGCCCAAATTGTTAATATACCAGATGCAAACTTTAAAAATGCCCTTTTAAATCATGATCCTATCATAGATATTAATGATGATGGAGAAATTCAAGTTTCTGAGGCAGAACTTGTGACGGAAATTAATGTTAGCTCAACAAGTATTTCTTCAATCCAAGGTTTGGAGGCTTTTGTTAATCTTGTAGAATTAGAACTTAGCAGTCTTAATATTAACGATTTAGTTATTGGTAATTTACCAAATCTAGAATCATTACACATCTTTAGTTTTTATGCTTATAGCTTAGCTTTAAATAACCTGCCAAGTTTAAATGAATTAAACGTTGGATCTAACCAAAATGAATTTTTTAACACAATAGATTTTAACAATTGTAATAATCTTGAAGTTTTGATTTTAACTGATACATTTTTTATATCTAGTTTGGATTTGAGTCAGCTTGTGAATTTGAAAGAGATTCATTTATATGCTCTAAGTTATTTAGAAAATTTAGATATATCAAACAATATATATATCGAAGTGTTTAATTTATCAGCAACAGGAATCACTCAATTAGATTTCAGTAACCAGCCAAATTTAGAATCATTAGGTGTCTATTGGCAAGGTTTAAATTACTTGGATATTTCTAGTAACTCAAATCTTATTGATCTTCAAATTGATGGTGGTAATTTTGATAATTTAGATTTGAGTCAGAAGCCCAATTTAAACGTTTTATATTTAGGTGCAATCACTGCGGAGTGGATTAATTTAAAAAATGGGTATACACCAAATCAGTGGTTTAATGTTTCAGCATATATTAATGTGGATTATATTTGCGCGGATGAAAGTGATATAGAGATATTAGAGAACCTTAATTTAATTTATAACCCTGTTATTAATTCTTATTGCTCATTCACACCAGGTGGTGAATACTACACTATTGAAGGAGAAAGCAGAATAGATTCCAATACAAATGGCTGCGATGTTGGTGATAATTTTTACCCAAATATAAAATTAGAACTTACAGATGGTACTAATAACGGAACTTATTTTGCAGATACTTCTGGAAGTTATGCTGTACCAGTTTCGGAAGGCACACATACAATTAACCCTGTTTTAGAAAACACAGATTATTTTACGGTATCACCAAATGTTGCAACAGTAACTTTTCCAGATGATGGTAATCCGTATGTACAGGATTTCTGTTTGATTCCAGATGGTGTACATAACGATGTAGAGGTAATTATAGTGCCAACATCTCAAGCAGTTCCAGGTTTTGATTCTTACTACAAGATTTTATATAGAAATAAAGGTAATACCACATTAAGCGGTAGCATAAGTTTTGATTTTGAAGATGATTTTATGGATTTTCTATCGGCTACACCTACTGAGGACATTAATGCTATTGGTAATCTGCAGTGGAATTATACCAATTTACAACCTTTTGAAACTAGAGAAATTGAGGTAGTGTTTAATCTTAATACACCAACTGATTCAAACTTTCCATTGAATGATGGTGATGAACTAGATTTTGAAGTGACAATAGATCCAATATTAAATGATGAGACCGCAAGTGATAACTCATTTGGTTTAAAGCAAATAGTAGTAAACTCTTATGACCCTAATGATGTTAAATGCTTAGAGGGTGTTGCAATCTTACCAGAGCATGTTGGCGAATATGTACATTATAGAATTAGATTTGAAAATCTTGGTACAGCTAATGCTACTAATGTTGTGGTTAAAGATGTTATTGATGAGGCTAAATTTGATGTTTCTACTCTTATTCCATTACATGCAAGCCACAATTATACTACACGCATTAGAGAAGGCAATATTGTTGAGTTTATTTTTGAAGGAATCAATTTGCCTTTTGATGATGCCAATAATGATGGCTATGTGGTTTTTAAAATCAAAACTCTAGATTCTTTGCAATTAGGTGATACCTTTACCAATCAGGCAGAGATATATTTCGATTTTAATTTTCCTGTTATAACAAATATGTACTCAACATCAGTTCAGGAAAATCTAAGCGTTAATGATTTTGAACTGAATGATGTGGTATTGTTCCCTAATCCAGTAAACAATCAGTTGTATATTAAATCAAAATTGAACATCGATACCATTAAGATTTTTGATATTAATGGTAGGTTAATTCAAAACAAAACAATGAATGATTCAAATGTTCAAAATGAGGTGTCTGTTTCAGCTCTAAAATCTGGAGTTTACTTTATAGAAGTATATTCAAACAGACAAAAAGAAGTACTTAAATTTATTAAAGAATAACGTTGATTGTTGTTAATCAGCTATTTAACACGTAAGAATTACCTTTGAGTAATATTAGAGTTCAACGAGTAATTTCAACTTTTAACATAATAAGCTGTTAAACTTTGTAAGTTTTGTTTAAGCAAATATGATTTTTTTCTATCTTAGGGATTGAATTGAAACAATAGCCTATAGAGAAATTTTACTTTTTGTTGAACCTAAAACTTTAAATTACCTATGGCGAGAGCAATGTTTGAGTACACTAAAACTGTACTTAAAAAGGTTAGTTTTGATGCGACATTATTCTGTAAAGAAGTGGAAAAAGCAGTTAAACGTTTACTGCCTCACGAACTAGAAGAATTACGAATTTTTATTCAGTCCCTAATCAATCAGAACCCGGAATTAAATCAATGTTTAATTTATTTAAAAGCATAGAAAAAAGCGACTTACGAGTCGCTTTTTTTATTTGGATAAAGGACTTATAATTTCTACATCACTAAAGGCAATTGCACCACGTATAATCCCAGAAATAACATTATGCATGGCATCTATGATTTGCATTTTTAGTTCACTTTTATGATAAATAATGCTTACTTCTCTTGCTGGTGAAGGCTTTGCAAAATGCCTTAGATTAGTACTTAATTTTTCCTTTAAATCTAGTGTGTGCAAATAAGGTAAAAGTGTCATACCCATACCTTCGTTAGATAGTTTTATCAAGGTTTCAATACTACCGCTTTCTAACTGAAAATGTTCATCCATCTGGTCTTTAAAGGTTTTACAAAGATTAATAACACCTTCTCTAAAACAATGACCATCTTCTAGCAGTAACATATCTTCAATATCTAAATCAGATACTTCAATAGTTTTTTTGTCAGAAAGTCTATGATTATCTGGTATATAGGCCACAAAAGGTTCATAATACAACACGCGCTCTTTAATATTATCACTCTCTAGTGGTGTTGCAGCAATGGCAGCATCGAGGTGGCCATCGTTTATTCGAGTAAGAATTTCTTCTGTGGTAAGCTCTTCTATTTTTAATTTTACCTTTGGATATTTCTTAATGAAATTTTTAAGAAACATAGGTAATAGTGTTGGCATTATGGTTGGTATGATGCCTAATCTAAATTCGCCACCAATAAACCCTTTTTGCTGATCTACGATATCTTGAATACGCTCTGCTTCATTAACAATATTTCTAGCTTGAAATACAATTTTTCTACCAACTTCAGTCAATTCAATAGGTTTTTTGCCTCTATCAAAAATAACGACGTCTAATTCGTCTTCAAGTTTCTGAATCTGGGTACTAAGCGTAGGTTGCGTTACAAAGCATTTCTCGGCGGCCTTGGTAAAATTTTTGTGCTCAGCAATGGCTAAGGCATATTTTAATTGTGTTATGGTCATAACTATTTAATTAGACTATAAAAATATAAAAACTA
>JAGQZO010000097.1 GCA_020435515.1 Winogradskyella sp.
TACCAATTTGGTGATGCCTTAGATAAAGTTTCGGTGACTGAGAGTCTTAGAAATGCTCAAATCAATCATGGTATAGGAAATTTCAACCTAACGGAAGATGATTTAGTTGTAGAAGAAACACTTCATAAAAGTCAAATGAGTACTGTGCTTATGATCGATATAAGCCACAGTATGATTTTGTATGGAGAAGATCGCATAACACCAGCCAAAAAGGTAGCTATGGCTTTGGCCGAACTGATTACAACACGTTATCCAAAAGATACGCTAGAAATTTTAGTATTTGGTAATGATGCTTGGCCTATAAAAATTAAAGATTTGCCATATCTTAAGGTTGGACCTTATCATACTAATACCGTTGCAGGTTTGCAATTGGCAATGGATATGTTGCGCAGAAAACGAAATACCAACAAGCAAATTTTTATGATTACGGATGGTAAACCAAGTTGTTTGCGTATGCCAGATGGTCAATATTATAAAAATAGTGTAGGGTTAGACCCTTATATTGTTAATAAATGTTATGCTATGGCACAGCAAGCAAGACGTTTGCACATACCAATTACAACCTTTATGATTGCTGAAGACCCTTACTTGATGAAATTTATACAAGAGTTTACGCAAGCCAATAGAGGTAAAGCATTTTACACAGGCTTAAAAGGCCTTGGAGAAATGATTTTTGAAGATTATGAAAACAACAGAAAAAGAAGAATTAAAGGATAAAATGAATATCGAAAAAATAAAAACACTAGGAGAATTAAAAAAATCAGGATATCAATCTAAATCGATTAAAGACGAATTAAGAGATAACCTTATTGAAAATATAAAGAACAAAATCAATACGTTTCAAGGTATCCACGGTTATGAAAATACAGTGATTCCTGAATTAGAACGCGCCATCTTATCACGACACAACATTAACCTATTAGGATTACGAGGTCAAGCAAAAACACGCTTGGCACGTATGATGGTGACATTATTGGACGAATATATTCCAGTTGTGGAAGGTTCGGAAATTAATGACGATCCTTTACAACCTATTTCACGCTATGCAAAAGAGCTCATAAAAGAAAAAGGTGACAATACACCTATTTCTTGGTTACATAGAGATGAGCGTTTTGCAGAGAAGTTAGCCACACCAGATGTTACTGTTGCTGATATTATTGGTGATGTAGACCCTATAAAAGCAGCGAATTTAAAATTAAGCTATGCAGATGATCGTGTGATTCATTTCGGGATGATTCCTCGTGCTAACCGTTGTATTTTTGTGATTAATGAATTACCAGATTTACAAGCTCGTATTCAGGTAGCCTTGTTTAATATTTTACAAGAAGGAGATATTCAGATTAGAGGGTTTAAGCTAAGATTACCTTTGGATATGCAATTTGTGTTCACGGCAAATCCTGAAGATTATACCAATAGAGGAAGTATTGTAACCCCTTTAAAAGACCGTATAGGTTCTCAAATCTTAACACACTATCCTAGCAGTATTGAGGTTGCTCGCGATATAACTTTACAAGAATCACGTTTAGACCAGTCTCAATCTAATACCGTCTATGTGCCAGATTTGGCTAAGGATATTTTAGAACAAATAAGCTTTGAAGCTCGTGAAAGCGATTACATTGACGTAAAAAGTGGTGTAAGTGCTCGATTGAGTATTACAGCTTACGAGAATTTAATGAGCACGGCAGAACGTAGGGCACTGCTTAATGGAGATAGCCACACAACGGTAAGACTATCGGACTTTATAGGTGTTATTCCGTCTATTACGGGTAAGGTAGAATTGGTGTATGAAGGCGAACAAGAAGGTGCTTATTACGTAGCTAATTTATTGCTAGAAAGCGCTATAAAAACATTATTTCCGGAGTATTTCCCAAAGATTGAAAAGCTTCAAAAACAAGATGAAGAAACCCCTTATGATGAATTAGTCTCTTGGTTTTTTAATGGAGATGGCTTTGAGTTGTTAGATGATGATAACGATGTAACTTACAAATCAAAACTAGATAGCATTAAGCCTTTAGATAATTTGATAGCAGATTACCAACCCGAAATAGACCCTAAGGATGTCTATTTTGAAAAGGAATTTATACTCTGGGGATTGGCACAGTTTAAAAAGTTATCTAAATATAAATTTAAAGAAGGAACACAATTCAAAGATCCTTATGGAAGTTACATAAGTGGACTCTAGAGTATCAGAATTCTATTAGTTTTTATTCTTTTTGATTTGTTTTGGCTTTTTCCAAAGCCAAAACCCGCTAAATGATAAGAACAAAAGTCCCAATCCTAACACAGAGGAATAAAAGAGTTTTACTGTTTTCCCTTCAGAGTTTACCAAATAGTCTATAATAGAACCGTCATGTATCATTTCTATGATGTCTGCGGTTCTTGTTTTTTGTGAAAGGATTTTTCCTGTGTAACAATCTATTTGTAACTCTGTAAAATGAGTTTCAAACCTAACTTTTGCAATTCCTTTTCCAGGCCTGTAATCTATTCTATTAATAGTAGAAGACAGGTTTAGGTCTTCAATATGCTTTATGGCAATGGTTTCAATTTTACTAAGTGGCAGTAAATCTTGATTTGTAGTTACTGATTTTTGTGATGGTGGCTTAAGCTGCAATTCATCTTTCCAAGCAAGTAAAATACCGCTTAAGCTTACTATTGCAATGAATGTGAGTAGTAACATGGCAGTATAGCGATGCCATTTGCGATACCACCTAACGGATTGTGCTAAAGATTTATTTTTAGATTTCAAAATAATAAATAAACTGGCAAACTAAGAAAATTCCTTTGTTATTTCTCTTAATAAGACGTTAATGAAAACTACAAATAAGATTACTAGCCACTTCGACTTTTAATATTACGATTACAGAGCGTTATAATTTCTTCAATTCTTTTTTGTCTTGTGGCTTCCCGTTTTGCAGTGTGCAACCATGATAAGTAGCTCTTTTGATAGCCCTTTGAAAAGTTTTGATAGTTTTCAAAAGCTTGTGGATTAGCGTTAAAAGCATTTTGCAAATCTTCAGGAATAATACCATTTTCTACATCGTCCATCTCTGACCACTTTCCGGATTTTTTGGCTAATTGTATCATTTCCCAACCAGTATCGTGGATGAGTCCTTCTTTTTCTAGTTGTTTTACATAAGATTTGTTGAGAGCACTCCAAGTACTTTTGGGATTCCGTTTTGTAAAATACTGTTGTCTTTTACCATTGCCCAAACTTTTTACCGTTGAGTCAATCCAACCAAAACAAATAGCAATTTTTACGGCTTCTTCCCAACGCATAGATGGTAGGTGATGTTCTATTTTGTAAAAAATCAAATAGACTGCATCATGTTTTTGATGATTGTTTAGTAGCCAATCGTACCAGTCGGTGTCTCGTTCAAAATAGAGTTCAGGTATTTCCACTTTATAACTTTTTCGAATAAATATAAAAGTCTTTATCTACTGCAAATTCTTCAGTTATAATAGGCTTTGTTTTCCATTCAGAATTTGGAAAGATCCACTCGTGTTTGCCATCAATTTCAACTTCTATGGGCATATCAAAACCATCTACAATATTTACATATCGAAATTTAAGCAGTTTATTTTCAATCGTATATTCTAAAGTTGGGATTTTAGTTGTTCTTAAATACTGATTGAAAAACGCCCTTAGGTCTTTGTTTGCTTTTAAACTTATATAATCTTCTATTTGTTTTGATGTTACTGTTTTATGATAAAAGTCTTTATTTAATCCTCTAAGAATTTGCCTCCAAAGTTCATCATCTTCAATGAGTTGTCTTAACGTATGCAGCATATTGGCTCCTTTGTAATACATATCGCCAGAGCCTTCATGGTTTACACCATACTCACCAATCAAAGGTCTGTCGTTTTGTATTCTTTTACGTGTTCCTATAACATATTCTGCTGAGGCGTCTTTGCCATAATAATAATCGAGAAACAGGTTTTCTGAATACGCTGTAAAGCCTTCATGAATCCACATATCTGCAATATCTTTATTGGTGATGTTGTTGGCAAACCACTCGTGTCCACCTTCGTGAATGATAATAAAATCAAATTTTAAACCCCAACCAGTACCAGATAAATCATTTCCTAAATAACCGTTTATATATTGATTTCCATAGGTTACAGAGCTTTGATGCTCCATGCCTAAATAAGGGACTTCAACAAGTTTAAAACTATCTTCATAAAATGGGTAAGGGCCAAACCAATGTTCAAAAGCCTTCATCATTTTTGGTGCGTCTTTAAACTGTTCTTTGGCTTTTTCAAGGTTGTAAGATAAGACCCAATAATCCATATCCAGTTTTCCTTTTTCACCTGTAAACTCTTCGGAAAAATTAACGTAATCACCAATGTTAACATTAACACCATAGTTGTTGATTGGGTTTTTTACTGTCCAATGTGTGGTAATAGTTTTTTCGTATTTATCAACACCTTTTAGTCTGCCATTTGATACATTCATAAGACCTTTTGGAATGGTTACACTAATATCCATACTATCCACTTCGTCATACATATGGTCTTTGTTTGGCCACCACACGCTAGCGCCTAAACCTTGACAAGATGTTGCAATAAAATGTTTCCCGTTTTTATCTTTTTTCCAAGAAAAGCCACCGTCCCAAGGTGCACGTTTAGCTTCTTTTGGATATCCTTGATAGTCTACTACAATAGAATTAATATCACCGACATTTTGTTTGTCTAGCGTAATAAAAAAAGCGTTACCATCTCGCACTACAGGAAGAGATTTACCATTTTGGGTTACTTTGGTAATTTCCATAGGTTCTTGCAAATCTATCTGCATAATTGTGCGTGGTAGCAAGACTTTATATTGAATGGTATTGGTACCAGAAATAAACTTTTCTTCAGGCTTTACTTCAATATCTAAGTGATAATAAGTAAGGTCCCACCATTCGCGCTCTGGAGTGATACTGCCTCTGAGTGTATCTTGTCTGGTAAAGTTATTTTTGTTTTGAAGTAGACCTTGAGCGTTTGCATAAAAGCACATGAAAATAACTATTGGTAGAGTTAAAAAATGAGGTTTATTTATTTTCTGCATATTTTCCTGTTTTATAGTGTGAAGAGGGTATAGAGTCTAAAATAAAAGGAATAGAAACCAATCCATCTTTACTAGGTTTATACACTACAAAATGTAAATGCGGCTCAGTGGATTGGCCTGTGTTGCCCGAATAGCCTATGCGTTGTCCTTTTATAATGGTATCGCCTTCTTTTACAATTATTCCATCTTTTTTGAAATGCGCATACTGAGAAAAGGTACCATCGTTATGATACACCAAAACGGTATTTGCTTTTGATTTATATGCTTTGCTGCGTCCACCTTCGTTTGAATCGTTTTTAACATAAACTACAAGTCCATCTCTTATAGCGCAAACGTCTTGTCCTATATTCATTTTAAAATCTATAGCATATCTCGAAACAGGGCCCTTATGAGTAAAACTTCCGTTTTGTCCTTGTAAAATTTTGTAACGTTTCCCTTTTAAAAATGGGAGTCCGTAATTGTACAAACTGTCATAAGAGGAAATAGATGATACGCCATAGTTTAATTTGAATTTATAATTTTGAAATAATTTAGTCGTATCTATTTCTGTTTTATGAAACTTCAGAACGTATATGGTATCTGGTTGGTCAAAATCTAAAAATGTTGTTTGTTTATTAATTTTATCTTCAATTTCTAAAAATGAAGTAGAATGTACTTGATTAAGTAATTGAACATAAATGGAATCATTTTTTGATTCTAGTGCTATGTAGCTGGGTCTTTTTTCGTCCTCTTTAGCACAAGAGACTGCGACAAAAAAAAGTAGAATAAGTCGCTTTGCCATATTATCTGATAATGCCATTTGGGAAAATAACAACGCTTTCATGACCATTGTTGCCAACAGAAGCAATTCCAAAGAAGAAATTATCAATAACAATACCGTCTAAAGTAAATTCTGAAACATCACCAACATATCTGCTATTGTCCCAAGTAGGAGACGTAGTATCTCTCCAATAGATTTTGTAGCCTTTTGCGCCATCAACTTTATTCCATTGTAGTTTTGCCGAAGCTTCAACAATACCGCCAATGCTGACTTCTTCAGGAGCTGGTGGAGCAGAGGCAAGGCTTGCCATGGTAATAGCATTTACGGCAGTTAGTTTTTTGCAATATGGAAAATTAACATGCTCAAAAGTATCTCCATAGTTAATACCGTTTTCTGTTCTTATATCTTGATGCTGTTGTGTATAGTTTTCGTGGGCTTCCATAATTCGTATTCCTGCAAAGCCCAAATCGTTAAAAGGTCTGTGATGTCCACCACGACCAAAACGATCCAAACGATATACCATCATCGGATTCATTTCTGGCATGTAAGTTTTAGTTGTTGTGTACACATATCTTGCCAATTGTCTCGAAATTCCATCAACTTCACCACCATAAAAACGTCTAGCTCTGGCTTGTCTTGCCAGTTTTTCAGCATCAGTTTCATCTGTAGTTATCGGTTCAGAAAATATTCTGAAGGTTCTATTGTCAATGACTCCGTCAACACCTTTAATATTACCTATCATGTCATTATTTAAAACACCTATAATATCCCAGTTATTGTCTTTAGCATATTTAGCAAACCCTTGTCCACCGAAAAGCCCTTGCTCTTCACCAGACAGTCCGAGATATACGATACTACTTTCAAACTTGTATTTTGAAAGCACTCTGGCCGCTTCCATTGTACCAGCCATACCTGTCGCATTATCGTTTGCACCAGGTGAATCTGAGGTGTAATCGTTAGGGTCTGACACTCTAGAATCTATGTCACCACTCATTATAATGTAGCGATTAGGATATTTTGTGCCACGTTGAATAGCCACAACATTAACGATGTTAACATCTTTAGCAATACGTTGATTAGTGCCTTTTTCAAAAAAGTTTTTTTGATAAAATACCTCTAAACAATTATTGCAATCCTTTGAAATATTATCGAACTGAGATTTTATCCATCTTCTAGCAGCTCCAATACCTCGAGTATCAGAAATGGTATCACTTAGCGTATGACGCGTACCAAAATCGGCTAAAGTTTTTACATCATCTTTTAGTCGTTCTTCTGAAATGGCATCAATGATATCGTAAATCTTAGGGTCAGTTTGACAATATGTTGCAGAAGCGTAAAGTAGTGTAAGAATTATAAATGTTTTTTTCATTTTAATCGATAAGTTTTAATGTTCCAAAAATATTAGCGTCAATCCAGCCACGATTTTTATCTTCACCTTCAACTGGAATTGAGCCTATGAAATTTTCTCGTACTGTGCTGTAGTCGTTGTCGCAATAGGCTAAGGCAAATCCGATAGTTTTACCAACTAACAATTCTACAGGAATATTTTCTTTATTGTCATCGTATGTATCATCAAACAATAAAATTTTCACTTCCCAAGTAGATGTATTTCCTTTTGTAATGCGTTTGGATTCTACATGAGAATTATAGAGTTTTCCTTGCTTTTCAGTAGACATATCTACCACATTGCCATCCAAAGCTATATGATAGGCAAACGCATTATGGTTATACTGATGCTCACCACCACTGTTGTCTTCGTCTATAAAAATCTCTAGGCAATCATCATCCCACCATGCAATTAATGGGTTTTCATTAATATCTATTAGTTTGTCATCTTTTATTTCTGCCAAGAGGTATAGTGCCTCTTTAGTCCAAGTAAGTTTATATTTTCCCTCAAAATCGGCTGAATTATATTGGCTACCTAGCCAAAGTTGGTCTATAGGATACCATTTTGTGTTCTGCCAGATGTTTTCATCAGCTATGCCGTCGATTTTTGGATTGGATTGGGCTTTTTTTACATTTTGAGTAGGTTTTAATGGTTCTTCAGTTTGTTTTTTATAGTTGAATTTTACTGTTTCTATTTTGTCATTTTCCTTAATGTCTACATAGATGTTCATTTCATTATCTGAAACTTTTTCAAAGGACATACCTTCAAAGACAACTTTGTTTGGTGTCATATATTTTAAGGGAAAATCTACGGTTTCATCCTTGGTTTCCCATCCCTTTAGGTCTGGGCCAAAATGTTTAAGCTGTAATATTAAGGTGTTTTCAATTTCTCTAATGACTTCTATTTCATAAAAGGTAACTTTTTCATCAACGATTAATTTAAAAGTTGCCATCATTGAACCTCCTGAGGGTTCACTCCAAATTTCTTCAGTAATTCCACCAAAAGCTTCGCCATGCCATGTACCTGAGATCCAAGCGATATTTTCTAACTTTGGCTCTAAAGTTTTCTCTTCTTGGGAATAGGTAGATATGCTAATTGCCAAGATTAAAAGGGTTGCAAAGTTTTTCATAGTAATTATTGAATAAAAGTAACTTTAGTGATTAATCCGTCTTCTACTTCATAGATGGCTATTGCGTAATAAGTTTTTCCGTTGATGGTAGCTTTTTCTTTATCAATTACTTTATTACCCAAAACAATCCTGTTCATAATTTCAGCATTAAGATCTGGAACTTTTTGAAAGATGACTTGATATCTTTTTTCCAGTTCCTCTATTCCATTAGAAGTTATATTTTCAGGAAATTCATATAGTTTAACATCTTTTGCATAGGTTTTGCTAAACTCATCTATATCTCGCTTGTTATATGCTTCTAGTTGCTCGTTAACAATGTTTTCTGGGTTTGAAGTCGAGTTTCTGTTTCTAATAAAGGTCATGGATTTTATACCATCTTTATCTACGTTGTATATAGTAGCTTGTCTTATGGTGAGATTGTTTAGCGTTACCAATTCTTCGTCAACAACATAATTATTAAGCACCATACGGTTTAATACTTTAACGTTAGACTTTTTGTTATTCCTGAAGAATTCCCTGTAATTTTCCTTAAGTGTGTTCCTGCCAGAATACATATAATCTTTTGGGAATTTATTAACTACCACATTAGCATCAAAAGCATTTGCAAACTCATTGAGTTGTCTATTATTAAAAGGGTCTATATGTTTTTGAACTACAGCAGCAGCTTCAGCTTCAGATAAGTTTGGGATAACTACAGTAGTTTCGGTTGCCGCTTCATTAGTTTCTAATTCTTGCTTGTCTGATTGTAAATCACCTGCAATCAATAATTTAGTACCATCGTCATTTACTGCTAAGCGTGTAATATTAGCAATACCATAAGAGGATAAATCAGCTACTTTTTTCCAATCGTTATCTCGTTTTAGGGTTAGTTTATACAGAATACCATTTTTTCCAGATAGCAGTGTTTTGCTATCTAGCCAGCAAATATCTTCAACACCTTCCATGGTGTTGGCGATAAGTCTTGTGATACCATTATTTGGGTTTAATGATCTTATCTGCCATATTTTGTCAGTCTCTTTGTAGATGAAGCTTACCAAATTAGAGTTAGGGATTTTGTGAAACGATCTGCCAACACTTGTTGCATACTTTCTATTGTTACCATCTTTAGTATTGGTAACGTATAAATTTAATTGCTCGTTTTCAATAACGGCAGAAACTATTGTGTTATCGTCGTACCAAGTGTAATAGGCAACAACCAAATCTTTTATAAGTTGTGTTGACTCACCATTGCTAAGATTGTAACTGTATAAACGTTGTTTACCATCAGTATCTAGTCTAACAGCAGAAACAGCATTTTTATTCGGAATTTTTAAAGGTGTGTATTCTCCGCCTTTAGTAAAATTTATAAATGTTTTTGATTTGTAATTTATGTGATATTGAGCAATGTCTGTTTGCCCACTTCTTGTTGAAGCATAGAGTACATTATCGTCGCCAAAAAAGGAAGGTTGGTTATCGTAACCTTCATTATTAGATATATTGATGCCATTAGAAATTTTAATTTCTGAGTTGTTTTTTTCTAAGTCAAAAAGAAAAATTTCGGTGTTGGATTGTGAAAAGGCGAGGGTAGATAAAAAGGGAAATAGGATTAAAAAATAATATTTCATGATATAGCAAGATTGATTGCTTAAATATAAGGATTATCTAGTTTGTTGTTTCTTAAAATGCTCTAAATAAAAGTTTAAAGGGGTGTAATCAATTTGATTTCCGATAAGCAATACAATTTGTCGATGAAATTTACATCTGAGTTCATTTTAGCGAATTATTGGGCTTTTAAAATGTATTAAACCCACAATCCATGATATTTTTTTAATATTAGGTATATCAAACCAACAAAACCAATATTCCCTCGAGTAACTTAATCCCTCTAGAGTTATGAAAACAACCAGATCATTCATTAAAAACATAGGTATTTTTCTTTGCCTTTTGTTATTACAAACTAGTTTTGGGCAAACGACTTCAGCCGAAAATGATAATGACTCTTTATCTACAGATGAATTAAATATATCCACAGAAACTGACGATGATAGACCCAAAATAAGATTGCTCTTTACATCTGTTGGTATCATAAATAGACAAATTCTATTAACTGTAGATGATAGGTGTACCGATGACTATGATTGGGGTTTTGATGGCTATCTTAACGATGTACAGGTAGATGATATGTCTTGGTTAATTAATGATGAACTATTTGTGATACAGGGAATTGGAGATGTAGATACGGAAGAGACGTCTTTACCTCTTAGTATACAGAAAAGTGATGTTGGGGATGTAGTAATAAGCATTCAATCATTAGAAAATGTACCAGATGAATGGGATATTATACTTCATGATACGGAATTAGGCACACATTACGACCTAAGAAGTATTAATTATGAAGCCACTTTAATGGCTGGTGTTTATCAAGATCGATTTGTGCTAGGCTTTCAAAACCCAAGTGCATTGGGTATTGATGATAATGAAGAAGAACAATTAGATTTTTACTTTGCTACTAGCCGAGATAAATTAGTGGTTCTCAATCCAACAAACTCATCTTTAAACAACATAGAGATTTATAATACATCAGGTCAATCAATATATAATATCAAAGACACATTAGAAGGTTCTTATAATGAGTATAGTATTGATAATGTACCTTCAGGAATCTATATTGTAAGAATCAATACAGATGATGATAAAGTCGTCACAAAGAAGATTGTAGTTCAATAAGAACATAAAAAAAAGCCAATTCGATTGAATTGGCTTTTTTCATTTCTAACTTAAACTTAATTAAAAACAGTATTTGTTTTCTGCTTTAACTTTTTCGGCAATTTCGTTTCGTAAATCAACTATATCTGGATAGTTTTGATATTTAGTAAAACGTTTTAAGCCCATAAGCATCATACGTTGCTCGTCTCCTTCAGCAAAGGAAATAATACTTTCTTTACCTTTATCTTCAATGATATTTACAGCATTAAATAAATACAGTTTAGACATAGCAATTTGTACAGACTGGGCATCTTTTCCAAAACGCTTTGCATTCTTTTCGGTTCTTAATATAGTAGATTCTGCCATATATATTTCAATTAAGATATCAGCAGCAGCAACCAAAAGTTGTTGGTGTTTTTCTAGTTCTGTGCCAAACTTTTGAACAGCAGCACCAGCGACCATTAAGAATACTTTTTTAAGCTTTGCAATCATTTCTTTTTCTTCAGAGAAAAGTTCTGAATAATCTGGTGTATCAAAAGAAGGAATACCCATTAATTCTTCTTGAACTTTCATTGCAGGACCTAATAGATCTACATGGCCTTTCATGGCTTTTTTAACTAACATGCCAACAGAAAGCATTCTGTTGATCTCGTTAGTACCTTCGTAGATACGAGCAATACGCGCATCTCGCCAAGCAGCTTCCATTGGTGTTTCTTCAGAGAATCCCATGCCTCCAAAAATTTGTATACCTTCGTCTGCACAATTTTGTACATCTTCTGATACAGCTACTTTTAAAATAGAACACTCAATAGCATATTCTTCTACACCTTTTAGTTCCGCTTCTTGGTGAGAATTACCGGCCGCTTCACGCATTGCTATACGGTCTTCAATATTTTTTGCAGCCCTGTAGGTGGCAGATTCGCCTGCATAGGCATCTGTGGCCATTTTAGCCAATTTCATTTTTATAGCACCAAAATCTGCAATAGGAGTATTAAACTGTTTGCGCTCGTTTGCATAGTTTACAGCAGTAGTTAAAATTCTTCTTTGAGAGTCTAAACAAGCAGCAGCTAGCTTAATACGACCAACATTTAGTGCATTCATAGCAATTTTAAAACCTTCTCCACGACCAGCAAGCATATTTTCTACGGGAACAATAGTGTCGTTAAAGAAAACCTGACGTGTAGAACTCGCTCTAATACCAAGTTTGTGCTCTTCTTCACCAAGCGTAATTCCGTTTGGATTTTCTGGATCGTATTCTACAATAAATCCAGTAATGTTTTTATCATCTTCAATACGAGCAAAAACAATCATTAGGCTACAAAAGCCAGCATTGGAAATCCACATCTTCTGGCCATTAATTTTGTAGGATTTACCATCGGCAGATAGTTCGGCAGTGGTTTTACCAGAGTTTGCATCAGAACCTGCACCAGGCTCTGTTAAACAATAGGCTCCAAACCACTCTCCAGTGGCTAGTTTAGGAACATATTTTTGTTTTTGTTCTTCGGTTCCGTAAAGCGTAATTGGCATGGTACCAATACCAGTATGTGCACCAAAAGCGGTACTGAAAGATCCTGTTCCTGAGGATATGTAATCACAAGTAAGACATGTAGAAACAAATCCCATTCCTAAACCGCCATAAGCTTCGGGTACAGCAACACCTAAGAAACCAAGTTCACCTGCTTTGCGCATTACTTCTTCGGTAAGGGCATAGTCTTTTGCTTCAAATCTTGCTTTATGAGCAATAATTTCACGGTCATTAAATTCCATAACCGCTTCTTTCATCATTTGTTGTTCTTCTGAAAAATCTTCAGGCGTGAAGACATCTTCACAATTTGTTTCTTTTACGAGGAATTGTCCTCCTCTTAAAATGTCTTTTTCTACAGTCTCCATTTTTTATGTGTTATAAGTTTTTTCTTAATTTAAAAATTCGAAAATTCCAGCAGCGCCTTGACCTGTACCCACGCACATGGTCACCATACCGTATTTATTTTTCATATTGCGCTTACGCATTTCATCAAATAGTTGAACCGAAAGTTTTGCACCTGTACATCCAAGAGGATGCCCTAATGCAATAGCACCACCATTAACATTTACAATCTCTTGGTTGAGGTCTAGCTCACGCATTACAGCTAAAGACTGTGATGCAAAGGCTTCGTTAAGCTCTATTAATTCAATGTCTTTTTGAGATAAACCTGCTTGTTTTAGTGCTTTTGGAATAGCAGCTACGGGACCAATACCCATAATTCTTGGTGGTACACCTGCAGCAGCATAACTTACCAAACGTGCAATTGGCTCAAGATTTAACTCTTTTACCATGTCCTCGCTCATTACTAGTACAAATGCTGCACCATCACTAGTTTGAGAAGAGTTTCCAGCTGTTACAGAACCACCTTGCGCAAATACAGGTCTTAATTTTGCTAATGCTTCAATAGTTGTGCCTTTTCTTGGTCCTTCGTCTTTGGACACCGTGAACTTTCGAGTTGCTTTTTTACCATTCTCATTAACATAGGTTTCCTCTACTTCAATTGGTACAATTTGATCTTGAAATTTGTTTTCTTCAAGCGCTTTTAAAGCTTTCATGTGAGAGTGATAAGCAAACTCATCTTGGTCTTCTCTAGAGACATTGTATTTGTTTGCAACTGCCTCCGCTGTGTTACCCATTCCCCAATAATAATCTTCATGCCCAGCGTTTACAATATCATAGTTGAGTTCTGGTTTAAAACCTGTCATAGGAACTGAACTCATACTCTCTGCACCACCTGCAATAATACAATCTGCCATACCAGCTTGAATTTTGGCAACAGCCATTGCAATGGTTTCTAATCCTGAAGAACAGAATCTATTAACCGTTACACCAGGTACGTCTACTGTGTTTAATCCTATCAACGAAATTATACGTGCCATGTTAAGACCTTGAGAGCCTTCTGGCATGGCATTACCAACAATAACATCATCAATTCTAGTAACATCAAAATCTGGTAATTTACCCATCATATATTGAATGGTTTCTGCCGCGAGCTCATCAGCTCTTTTAAATCTAAAACCACCTTTTTTGGATTTACCAACTGCGGTTCTATATCCTCTTACTATATATACTTGTTTCATTTTATTTAGCTTTTGGCTATTAGCTTTTGGCCTTTAGCATTTCTGTTTATTAGGAATTACCAAAAGCCAAAGGCTAATGGCTAATTGCTTAGTAATTTTAATTTCGTAACGGTTTACCTGTTTTTAGCATGTGCTGAATTCTTTCGAGAGTTTTACGCTCTGTACAAAGTGAAAGGAATGCCTCACGCTCTAAATCAAGTAAATATTGTTCTGTAACTAGGGTAGGCTCTGATAAATCACCACCAGCCATAACATAAGCCAGTTTATTGGCGATCTTTTGGTCGTGCTCACTGATGTAGTGGCTAGCTTCCATAGCATCTGTTCCTACTAAGAACATACCTAAAGCTTGCTTACCGAGTACTTTTACATCTTTGCGTTTCACAGGTTGTGTGTAGCCAGCATCGGCTAACAGTCTTGCATGCGCTTTTGCTGTTGCAATCTGGCGATCTTTATTTACAACTACAACATCTTTTCCTTTTTGAAGGATGCCTAAATCAAAAGCTTCGTAAGCAGAGGTCGCTACTTTAGCCATGCCAATAGTTAAGAAATACTCTTGTAAAACATTCAGTTCAACATCACCTTTATTAAAAGTATCAGCCGCTCGTAATGCCATTTCCTTAGAGCCACCACCACCAGGAATAACGCCAACACCAAATTCCACTAAACCAATATACGTTTCAGCAGCAGCTACAACTTTATCTGCATGCATTGATAACTCACAGCCACCACCTAAGGTCATACCATGTGGTGCTGCAATTGTTGGGATTGAAGAATAACGCATACGCATCATTGTATCTTGGAAATACTTAATAGCCATATTAAGCTCGTCATACTCTTGCTCAACAGCCATCATAAAAATCATTCCGATATTAGCACCAACTGAGAAATTAGCTCCTTGGTTTCCAATTACTAAACCGTCAAAATCTTTTTCCGCTAAATCCACAGCTTTATTTAAGCCCGCTAAAACATCTCCGCCAATGGTATTCATTTTAGATTGGAATTCGCAGTTAAGGATACCATCACCTAAATCTTCTATAACTACACCAGAGTTTTTAAATACTTCGTTAGATTTTCTGATATTATCTAATATGATAAAGCTATCCTGACCAGGAATTTTTTGTTGCGCTTTTGAAGGAATGTCATAGGCATAAGACGCTCCATCTTTCACCGTGTAGAATGATGTACTACCGGATGCCAACATCTCGTTAACCCAAGCATTTGGTTCTAGACCTTCTGCTTTCATCATTTCAATACCAGCTTCGACACCAACAGCATCCCAAATCTGGAAAGGACCATGTTCCCAACCAAATCCAGCTTTCATGGCATCATCAATTTTATATAAATCATCCGTGATTTCAGGTATACGATTAGAAACATAAGCAAATAGGGCTGTAAAGTGTTTCCTATAAAATTCACCCGCTTTATCTTTTCCTTTTACCAATACCTTAAAGCGGTCTACAACTTTATCGATGGTTTTTGTAAGCTCTAGAGTAGCAAATTTTGCCGATTTTTTATCACGGTATTCTAAGCTGTTCAAATCTAGTGATTTGATGTCTCTACCTTCTTTTTTGTAGAATCCTTGACCTGTTTTACTTCCTAACCACTTATTTTCCATCATGGTATTGATGAAATCTGGTAACGCAAAAAGCTCGTGGCGTTCGTCGTTTGGACAATTTTCTCTAATACCGTTGGCTACATGTACCAAAGTATCTAGTCCTACAACATCAACAGTTCTAAACGTTGCAGATTTTGGGCGACCGATAACAGGACCAGATAATTTATCAACCTCTTCGATAGTTAGGTCTAAATCTTTTACGGTGTGAAAAAGACTCATAATGCTAAAGATACCGATGCGGTTACCAATAAATGCAGGTGTGTCTTTGGCAACCACAGAGGTTTTTCCAAGGAATTGCTCACCGTATCCATTTAAAAATTCTAAAACAGAAGCATCAGTTTTTGGACCAGGAATAATCTCGAATAGTTTTAAATATCGAGCAGGATTAAAGAAGTGTGTTCCGCAGAAATGTTTTTGAAAATCTTCACTTCGTCCTTCACTCATAAATTTTATAGGTATGCCCGAAGTGTTAGAGGTAATTAATGTGCCAGGAGTTCTATATTTTTCTAGCTTTTCAAAAACTTGTTTTTTAATGTCTAAACGCTCAACGACAACCTCCATTATCCAATCTACATCGGCAACTTTGGCAATATCATCTTCTAGGTTACCAGTTGTAATCCGGTCCCGGAAAGACGGATGGTAGAGTGGAGCAGGCTTGGATTTTATAGATGCATCTAGAGCATCGTTTACCAATCGGTTACGTACAACTTTATCGTTTAAAGTTAGCCCTTTTGCTTTCTCAATATCATTAAGCTCTCTAGGAATGATGTCTAGTAGAAGGACATCGACACCAATGTTTGCGAAATGGCAAGCAATACCGCTTCCCATAATACCAGAACCAATGATTGCAATTTTCTTTATTCTTCTTTTGCTCATTGTTTTAAAATGTGTTCTTTTTGATTGTATATTTTTTTGTTGGAAATCATATTATTAATAAGCTCTGCCACTTCGTAGAAATGTTCTATTTTTTCAGGGCTTACATTAGATTTTATGGTTTCATTAAAGATCAAAACACGCTCTTTGGAATAGGCTCTTTTTTCTTTACCAAATTCAGTTAAATGAATTAATACACCACGTCCATCTTCTGGGTTGGGTTTACGTTCTATTAGGCCTTTTTCTTCCATGGTTTTGAGTGTACGTGAAAGACTTGTGGCTTCCATACCCATTTTTGGACCTAAAGAGGTTGAAGGTGTTCCTTTTTCTGGGTCAATACTTAATAAAGCAAAACCCGTAGCCATTGTAGTGTCGAATTTAGAAGCCTCTTCGTTGTACATCTTATTCACTGCTAACCATGTGGTTCTCAGTACGTAATCTATTGTTTTATCTTTCATACTTCTATTATGATTGTTCCAAATATAATAAAAAATACTATGCACGCATAATAAATTTAAAAAATTATGCGTGCATAAGACATCTATGCAATCATAAAAAAAGCTCCAAAGAATTTGGAGCCTAAAAGTTTTAATGACGTAAAACTACTTGGTTTTGTTACTCACCATTCAGTTTACCGTTTATCATACCAATAACTGCACCTACAGCTGCACCCATGAGTATTGAAATTAACATTTCAATCCCAGCTAGTTCATAATCTGTAGTTGGTTTTTCAGCTAAAGTGAAGAAAACGGAAATAAGTCCCATAAATAGACCTATAATTGCACCTGCTTTGGCACCTGTAACAAGGGTAGAGATTTGTGCCCATTTATTAAAAATGTAAGAGATAAAAAAACCATAGGAAAAACAACCAAAAGTTATAAATAACATAGCGTTGGTGCCTTCCTCGGGTTGAGGAAATTTATTGGCAAAGATAATACCGTAAAAAAGCCAACCTAATAGCCAATCTACAACTCCACCAACAAGTCCTGCAATTACAAAAGTTTTTGTTTTCATGTTTAATAATTTTTATTAGTTAGTATTGTAAATGTACATTTTTAACACTATAAATTAAAAATTATTAAAATAAAAGTTAATTTCTTATGAATATTTAAGTTAGCTTCGATAAATCTTATCATATAGGTCTTGATAAATACTTTTGATGATTTCACGTTTCATTTTCATGGTAGGAGTGAGGTGTCCACCATCTATAGTCCATGCTTCGGGTGTTAATTCAAAACGTTTTATCTGCTCCCATTTTCCAAAGTTTTTATTGTACTTGTCGACTTCTTTTTGAATTCGATTTATTACAATCTCAGAAGTAGCAATCTCTTTTTCTGAAGATCCGATGTTGTGACCTTTGTGTTTTATCCAATCTCTTATAAATTCAAAATTTGGTTGAATAATAGCTCCTGGCATTTTCTCGCCTTCACCAATGACCATAACCTGCTCTATAAATAAGGATTGTTTTAGATCGTTTTCTAAAAGTGTAGGTATAATGTATTTACCTCCAGAAGTTTTAAACATTTCTTTCTTTCTCCCTGTAATTTTCAAGAAGCCATCTTCATCAATAATACCCTTATCACCAGTATGAAAGTATTCGCCAGTCATTACACTATCCGTTTTTTCGGAATCTTTATAATAGCCCATCATAACGTTAGGTCCTTTGATTAGGATTTCTCCATCATCAGCAATCTTAACTTCTACGTTGTCTATTGGTTTGCCAACAGTTCCGACTTTAAAGTGCTTGTCTCTATACATGCCGACTGAAACTACTGGAGACGTTTCGGTAAGTCCATAACCTTCCATAACTTGCATTTGACCGGCAGAAAATATTCGGGATAAGCGTGGTTGAAGTGCAGCACTACCAGAGACCATAGTTTTTAATTCTCCACCAAGAGCAGCACGCCACTTACTAAAAATAAGTTTGTTGGCAATGCTCAATTTAAATTCATACCAAGGGCCATTGGCTTTATAAGGTTCCCATTTTTCACCTAACTCTACAGCCCAATAAAATAATTTTTGTTTTATGCCACTAAGTTCATCAGCCTTTAGCATAATTTTATCAAATACCTTTTCTAGCAATCTTGGAACGACACTCATTAAGTGAGGTTTTATCTCTTTGGCATTATCTCCAATTTTGTCTAGACCTTCAGCAAAATAAACACTTGTGCCTGCATATTGATATATATAAATTAAAACGCGTTCAAAAATATGACAGATAGGTAAAAAGCTTAATACTCTAGTTTCACCATCGATAGCGGGTAAGCGTTTAGAAGCGTCCAATGCATTGCTGGTTATGTTCCAGTGAGACAGCATTACACCTTTTGGTTTTCCAGTTGTACCAGAGGTATAAATAATAGTCGCTAAATCTTCTGGTTTAACAGTATCTTTTCTTGCTTCAACCTCATGTTGATTACTATCATCTTTACCAAGTTCGAATAATTCAGAATAATGTTTACAACCTTCAATATGATTGAAAGAGTAAACCTCTTTTAGCTTCGTATTAGACTGAACTTTTTTAACCTTCTCAAGTACTTCTTCATCAGAAACAAAGCAATAAATGGATTCGCTGTGGTTTAAAACATACTCATAATCTTCGGCAGATATCGTAGGATAAATGGGAATATTTTGTGCTCCTAATTGTAGAATACCAATATCTACAATGTTCCACTCTGTTCTATTTGTAGAAGAGATTACAGCAATTTTATCATCTTTTTGCACGCCTAATCTTAATAGAGCACGACTTATGGCATTGGCTTTGTCAACATAGTCTTGAGTAGACATAGGTGTCCATTCACCATTGTATTTTGTGACCAAAGCTTTAGCGTTTGGTTTATGTTTAAGTTGATAATAAGGGAAATCAAAAAGGCGTGTAACGTCTGTCATAATCTAAAATTAGCAAAAAGTATTAGGGGTTTTTACGAAAATAACAAATTTAGGGTTAATTATTTTGGAGTATAAAAATAAATGAAATTAAATTCTATGTATTTTAATAACAGACTTTCAATTAGTACTAATTTAATAAAAAAAGGGCTTCATATTTAAGAAGCCCTCTTCGTTATGATACTTTTCACCCTAACTACTAACAAATTTAAGTAATAACCCTAAGTAATTAAACAATATCGTTAGCAAAAAAGTATCATCTTTGAATACAAATATAACAAATACTCAATTTCTAACCGACTTAGAATTAGTTATTTTCTATCCACTCTCTGGCATTTATAAAAGCTTCTAGCCAAGGAGAAACTTTATCTTTTCTTCCTTGAGGGTAGTGAGCCCAATTCCACTGAAAAATTGAACGCTCAATATGTGGCATGGTTACCAAATGCCTACCAGTTTTATCGCACATCATAGCGGTATTGTAATCCGAACCATTAGGGTTATGAGGATATTCAGCATAAGCATATTTCCCTACGATATCATATTGACTTTCGTCCTTTGGTAGATTGAATTTGCCTTCACCATGACTAATCCAAACCCCAAGTGTACTTCCTGCTAAAGATGATAACATTACAGACTTGTTTTTTTGAATTTTTACCGAAGTAAAAGCACTTTCATGTTTGTGCGAATTGTTATGAACCATTTTGCCATGAATATCATGATCTGGATTGATAAGGTCTAATTCCATCCATAATTGGCAACCGTTACAAATACCAACAGATAGGGTATCTTCTCTTTCAAAAAAGT
Organism: Winogradskyella sp.; assembly: GCA_020435515.1. Classification (GTDB taxonomy): domain Bacteria; phylum Bacteroidota; class Bacteroidia; order Flavobacteriales; family Flavobacteriaceae; genus Winogradskyella. Next base: position 20,289 of record JAGQZO010000097.1, read on the forward strand.
TTTTGATGACCTTGTTTGCTGTTTCATTATACTTTATTGCACCAGCCCAACCTTTAGCAGATCCCAAAACATCAGAATTAGAGAAGCCACCAACGGCACCAAGAAATTGAATATCTTCAAGAGTTTCACGACCAGAAATTAAATCGGTCATATGAACGTCTTTTACATCAAACCCAGCTAAGTACATGGCGTTAGCCATTTCGCGCTCTGAGTTACTTCCTTTTTCACGTAAGATAGCAGCTTTAGGTCTAGGTTTGTTTGTGTCTATTTCCGGAAGCTTTCCAGTGAACTGTTTTGGAAATTCGAAATGTAAAGGTTGAATTTTGTAATTATCAAAACGTGTTTTAGCCAAACCATTAGCAGTTTGTTTCTGGTCGAGTAGGAACGAGGTTTTGTACCACATATCTCTTAATCTCGAGACTGTCATTGTGAATACTTCATTGTCATTAATGATGCTAAGTACATCACTTTCCATAACCTTACCAATGTTGTGGAAATCAATGTTGGCTTCAGACAATACAGCTTCAATACTTTTATCTTTAGCCTGAATAACAATTCCTGAGTTTTCGGCAAAAAGTATTTTGAAAGAATCTTTTTCAGCTAAAGCGGTTAAATCTAATTCTGCACCAATAGTATTATTTGCAAAACATAGTTCTAAAAGTGTAGTAATTAAACCACCTGAGGCCACATCGTGTCCAGCAACAATTTTACCATCTAATATTAATTGTTGAATGGTATTGAAAACCGTTTTTACATAAGCTGCACTTTTAACTGTTGGCGTTTCATTACCAATCTTATTCACCACTTGTGCAAAAGAGCTACCGCCAAGCTTGAAGTTATCTTGAGATAGGTTGATGTAGTAAATGTCGCCACCATTCTTTTGAAAAACAGGTTCTACAACTTTAGTTATGTCTATGCAATTGGCTACAGCTGAAATTATCACTGTTCCAGGGGAAATAACATCGCCATCAGGATATTTTTGCTTCATAGAAAGCGAATCTTTTCCAGTTGGCACGTTGATGCCTAAATCAATGGCAAATTCTGAAACTGCTTTTACAGCATGGTATAAACGAGCGTCTTCACCTTCGTTTTTTTTTTTTTTTTTTCAGTTTGCAGAAAGCGACACATTTTTAAGGCCTTCCTTAAGTGGTGCCCAAATAATATTGGTTAAGGCTTCAGTTATAGAATTTCGGCTTCCTGCTACAGGATC
>JAGQZO010000098.1:0-1695 GCA_020435515.1 Winogradskyella sp.
TATTGATTTTGATGAAACAATGTTACGACCAATTTTTGAAAAAAACAAGCGAACGTTCGCTATTTTTAATTATTCGCTATAAATAGAAGTTCGCAAATAATATTATATTTGTGATTATGGAACAAGACTATATTAAATTGATTTTTGGACTAAAGCTCAAGCAAATCCGTACAGATCGTGGGCTATCGCTATTTGGACTATCTAAACTTTCTGGGCTTTCTAAGTCTTATTTAAACGAGATCGAAAAAGGAAAAAAATACCCCAAACCAGACAAAATTGCGGCACTGTCTGAACATTTAGAGGTGAGCTATGACGAATTGGTTTCGTTAAAGCTTGACAAAAATCTTGCCCCAATTGGTGAAATATTACAATCAAAACTACTTAAGGAAATACCTTTAGAGCTTTTTGGAATACAAGAAAACACGCTTATAGATATTATATCCAACGCGCCTGTAAAGGTTACAGCTTTTATAAGCACTATTATAGAGATTGCAAAAAACTACAATTTTAGTAGGGAAAATTTTTTCTTAGCTTCCGTAAGGTCTTTTCAAGAAGCGAACTATAACTATTTTGAAGATTTAGAGCTTCAAGTTTTAAAATTTGCCAAAACCTACCAGGTAGATTTAACAAAAAAAATAGTCGCACAAGAATTAGAGGACATCCTAGTTGAAGAGTTTGGCTATAAGATTAATAATGATGAGCTAGAAGAGCACAGCGAATTGGACAATCTGAGGTCTATCTTTGTTCCTAAAACCAAAACTCTTCTTATTACCAAAAGCATAGATGATGCACAGCGCGCTTTTATATATGCAAAAGAATTAGCTTATAATTACTTAAAAATAAAAGATCGCTTATATACTTTTTCATGGATAAAATTTGAGAGTTTTGATGAGGTATTGAACAATTTTTATGCATCTTATTTTGCCGGAGCATTAATTATACCTAAGGATAGCTTAGTTGAAAATTTAAAGCAACTATTTAACAAAAAGCAATTTAAAACCAAGGATTTTGAATCTTTACTGCAAGAGTACAATGCATCACCCGAAAGCATCTACCAAAGATTAACCAACGTACTTCCAAAGGAATTTAAACTAAAAAATCTATTCTTCTTAAGATTTTCACATAAAAAAGGGACCGATAAATTTTCGCTCAACAAAGAGCTTCATTTGGAAAAACAGCAATCTCCAAGAGCTAGAGAAACCAATGAACATTATTGCCGAAGATGGGCTTCTATAAAAGTGCTTCAGGCTATTAGCTCTAATAACACAGAGCATGAATTTTCCATTCAAATCTCGGATTATGTTGCCGAGAATAAAAAATACCTAGTATTGGCCTCGGCAACCAAAGATCCTTTTAAAGAAAATAGTTATAGAAGTATTTCTATTGGCATAGAATTGAACGCCCTATTACAACGAAAGGTAAATTTCTTAAATCACAAAAACATTGAGAGCCCTCATGTTGGTGTAACTTGCGAACGTTGTGGCGTTATAAACTGCAGTGTAAGAAAGTCTCCTCCAACTCTACTAGAGGCCATGAATAAAGAAATAAATACCTCAAAGATTGTGGCAGAAATTACCAAAAAATACAGCTAAACAATATTTGCAATTTCGGTATAGCTTATTTCCTTAAAATCACTTATAATCTTATTTGCCAATGAATAATCCTGATGGCTAGAATGTGGACTTTTAAAGCCTA
>JAGQZO010000098.1:1794-9306 GCA_020435515.1 Winogradskyella sp.
AGCCTTCAAGAAAATTTCGGGATGCGGCTTTGACTTTTGCAAATCGGCACCACTTAATTTGGAACTGAAATATTGATTAAGATCAAAACGCTCAAAAATTTGATTGATTCCTTGCATTGAAGCAGATGAAGCCACAACAAGTGTAACATTATTGCTGCAATAATCTTGAATTCTATCTAGAACTCCTTCAATAAGACCTAAATCATCATTATCAAAAAAGTGTTTGTAATACTTCCGTTTTAAACTCACTAAATCTTCTGGCGCTTTATCTATATTAAAATAGCTTACTAAACGCTTGCAAATATTGATTGTTGATTGACCTGTAAATGACGCGTACAAGTCTTCATCTACAGTAATCTTAACATCGTCGAACATGTGATGATAGGCTTTTCGGTGTAAGGGTTCTGTATCTACAATTACACCATCCATATCAAATAAAACAGCTTTTAGCATAACAACTAATTTTCTGCTAAATTAAAAAGAACCCAAGAAAAGGCAGGAGAAGCTCAAAGAAAAAATCCCAAATTCCTCAGCACACATCTTTTTGGAATTTGGGATTATGATATTATAATTTAAAATTACAATACGTTATCCATAATTTCTTGAACAACCTCAGGATTTAATAAAGTACTGGTGTCACCCAAATTACTGGTGTCTTTAGAAGCTATCTTTCTTAAAATACGTCTCATAATCTTACCTGATCGTGTTTTTGGCAAACCAGTTGTAAATTGAATCTTATCTAATTTTGCAATCGGACCAATCCTATCTGTAATCAACTGATTAATCTCCTTTCTTACGTTGTCATGGTTTCTATCTTCACCAGTATCTTTCAAAGTAATATAGCCATAGAGTGCATTACCTTTTATATCGTGAGGGAAACCAACAATAGCCGACTCGGCAACCGCATTATGCTCATTAATTGCATCTTCAATAGGTGCCGTTCCTAAATTATGTCCTGAAACGATAATAACATCATCTACCCTACCTGTAATTCTGTAGTAACCTACCTCATCCCTAAGAGCACCATCACCAGTAAAATACATATTGTCAAATGCCGAAAAATAGGTATCCTTATAGCGTTGATGATTTCCCCAAATAGTTCTTGCCATTGATGGCCACGGAAATTTTATACAAAGCCTTCCATCAACCTGATTTCCTTTAATTTCTTTACCTTCTTCGTCCATTAAAGCAGGTTGAATTCCTATAAACGGCAAAGTGGCATACGTTGGTTTTGTAGGTGTAGAAAACGGAATTGGAGTAATCATAATACCTCCTGTTTCGGTCTGCCACCAAGTATCTACAATTGGGCATTTCTTTTTACCTATATTATCATTATACCAATGCCATGCCTCTTCGTTTATAGGTTCTCCAACTGAACCTAAAACCTTTAGAGAAGATAAATCGTATTTATCTACCAATTCGGTACCATGCTTTGCCAATGCTCTAATTGCGGTTGGTGCAGTATAAAATTGATTGACTTTATGTTTTTCTACAATCCCCCAAAAACGTCCAAAGTCTGGATAGCTTGGCACACCTTCAAACATAACTGTGGTAGCTCCATTACATAATGGCCCATAAACTATGTAACTGTGTCCTGTAATCCAACCTATGTCGGCGGTACACCAATACACATCATCTTCCCTATACTGAAAGACATTTTTAAACGTATATGCAGAGTATACCATATAGCCACCTGTGGTATGCAACATACCTTTTGGCATGCCTGTAGATCCCGATGTATATAGAATGAATAATGGATCTTCAGCATCCATAACAACAGCGGTTAAATCATTATAAGCATCATCTAGCAATGGTTGCAGCCACTCATCGCGCCCTTCTTTCATGTTAATATCTGAATTGATACGCTTGGCCACCAAAACAGAATCCACTCCAGAACAATCCTCTAGTGCGTCATCTACAATACCTTTTAAGTCTATGGTTTTATCGCCACGGTAAGACCCATCAGCGCAGATAACCATTTTAGCATCGCAATCGTTAATGCGTGTAGATAATGCTGTGGCGGAAAAACCTGCAAATACCACAGAATGTACTGCACCAATACGCGCACATGCCAATACAGAAATTGCTAATTCTGGTATCATTGGCAAATAAATACAAACCCGATCTCCCTTTTTAATTCCTTTTTCCAGTAGTACATTGGCAAACTTACAAACACGCTCATGGAGTTGTTTGTAGGTAATGTGCTCTGCAGGTTCATTAGGATCGTTAGGTTCAAATAATATTGCGGTTTTATCGCCTCTTGTATGCAGGTGCCTATCAATACAATTTTCGGTTATGTTTAGTTTAGCACCTTCAAACCATTTTATTTCAGGTTTTTGAAAATCCCAACTTAGAACATTATCCCATTTTTTGCGCCAAACAAAGTGCTCTTCAGCAATTTCTTCCCAAAAAGACTCTGGATTTCTTACAGACTTCCTATAAACTTGAAAGTACTCTTCAAAGTGTTTAATATGATAATTACTCATGATTGATTATGTTTTTGTGTATTCCTATTTGATTTTTTTTATAAACAGTTTCTATTTCTGAAATTATTTCGACATCATCTATGGTTGATGGCACATTGTACTCTAAATCATCAGAAATATTCCTTAACAATTTACGAAGAATTTTTCCTGAACGTGTCTTTGGCAAACGTTTCACCACAAAGACATCTTTAAATGCAGCAACAGCACCTATTTCGTGACGGACATCTTGAATTATTTCTTTTGAAATTTGACTCTCTTCTCCATGTTCCCCAGATTTTAAAACAATTAATCCTAGAGGTTTTTGACCTTTAATATCACAGTGCACACCAAAAACTGCACATTCTGCTACAGATTTGTGAGATGCTACAATTTCTTCCATCTCTGCAGTAGACAAACGATGGCCAGCCACGTTAATGATATCATCCACTCGACCAGTAATGAACACATAGCCGTCTTCATCTTTATAGCCACCATCTCCAGAGAAATAATACCCAGGGAACTTGTTTAAATACCCATTTTTGAACCGTTCTGGATTTCCCCAAAGATTTAAAAGTGTTCCTGGAGGCAATGGAAGTTTTACAGCTACATAGCCTTCCACTCCTGCGGCCACCTCTTTTCCTTCTTCATTTAATATTTGAATATCATATCCGCAAACAGCTACCGAAGCAGAACCTGGTTTTACTTTCATAAGCTCCACACCTACCATATTAGCCAGCATTGGCCAGCCACTTTCGGTTTGCCACCAGTGATCAATCACAGGAACGTTTAAGTGTTGCTCTGTCCAGCGTAAAGTTGCCACATCACAGCGTTCACCAGCTAAAAATTGATACTTTAGAGAACTCACATCGTATTGCTTAATGAACTCTCCATTAGGATCTTCCTTTTTTATAGCACGGATTGCGGTAGGCGCCGTAAACATTACCTTAACTTTGTGTTCGCTTATAACGCGCCAAAACGTAGAGGCATCTGGTGTTTTTATAGGCTTTCCTTCAAATAAAACGGTTGTATTTCTATTAAGTAAAGGTGCGTAAACAATATAGCTATGACCAACTACCCAGCCGACATCACTTGCCGCCCAGTATACATCTCCCTCATCTACACCATAGACGTGCTTCATAGAGAATTTAAGTGCAGTAGCATAGCCGCCTGTATCTCTTATAATACCTTTGGGTTTACCAGTTGTACCAGATGTATATAAGATATATGAAGGATGATTAGACTCGACCACAACAGCTTCTGTAGCTTCTGAGCTAGAAACCAATTCGGTATAATCCACATCTCTTTCCTGATAAGGAATTTCCACACCCAATTTCCTGTCGAAAACAACAACATGCTTCGGTTTATGTTCTGCAATAGAGATGGCTTCATCTACAAATGGTTTGTATGGTATAATTCGCTCTATTTCTACACCATTTGATGCAGTAATTATAGCCTTTGGCTTACAATCATCAATTCTTATGACTAGTTCGTGAGGTGCAAAACCACCAAAAACCACAGAATGGATAACACCTAATCTTACACAAGCCAACATGGCGTATAAGGCCTGAGGTATCATTGGCATGTATATAAGACAAGTATCGCCTTTTTGCAAACCAAGCGATTTTAAACCTCCTGCCAATAGAGATACTTCTTTATGTAATTGATTAAAGGTTATATGCTGTTTTTTATCTGTTACTGGAGAATCATAGATAATAGCATTTTGATTACCAAAGCCATCTTCAATATGTTTATCAATACACAAATAGCTTAGGTTTAGTTTTCCATCTTGAAACCATTGAGGGTAATCATATTCATCAATTCCCAAAATTCTGCTTGGTTGTTTGTACCAATCTAATTTTTCCGCCTGTTTTTTCCAGAAGGATTGAGGATCGTTTATACTTTCTTGGTAAATCTCTTGATAATTCATGGCTTAGCTTTTTTAGAATTAAATAAACCAAACCAGCCAGGATTTAATACTTTCAACTTTATTAAAGCCCATATAATTACAATAAAACATATACCCATCACAAGTGATTCAAATAGGTCTGTTGCTGTCTCACTTTCTAATTTAAAACGGATATATAAGGTAACAATAACGTAGAAGCTGATAATGATATCAGACGTTAAAGCATTAATACGAAGACGTTTCATTTTATTTTACTTTAATTAAACTTAGTTTTCTTTTGCACACAAAACCAACGCTTAATAAAGTGAAATTGCTAAGCTATAAGCTCGGTAATTTCTGAAACTATTTTTTTCACTGAAAAGGGCTTTGTTAAATATTTATCTGCTCCAAGTTTTAAGCCTTTTTCAATATCTGAAGCTTTATTTTTTGCAGTTAAAAAGACTACTTTTGTATTCTTTAACTGATGATTCTCTTTAATAAGTTTAAGTGTTTGATAACCATCTACTTTAGGCATCATTATATCTAACATAATAACATCTGGGATTACACTTTTCAATATTTCTAGAGCTTCACTTCCATCTCTAGCAATATACACTTCAAAATCGTGTTTTTTAAAAGTGTATTCTAATGTCATTACAATATTTGGTTCGTCATCGACGATTACAATTTTCTTCATTCTTCAAACACTTTGACAATTTACTTAAAAGGTAGCTTAAAACCAAAGGTTGCGCCACTTTTTTCATTGTTTTTTGCCCAGATTTTTCCGTTATGGTTTTCTACTATTTGCTTACTGATAGCTAAACCCAAACCGCTTCCTTCTGGTTTTTGAATATTTTGGTTTTTTGACTGATAAAATTTATCAAAAATATATGGCAAATCCTGACTTGGTATGCCTTTACCATTATCTTTAATAGTTACTTCCAAATATCCTAAATCAAATTTGTAATCTATCACAATCTTTCCCTTTTTTTCTTCACAAAATTTAATTGCATTAGATATTAGGTTAGTTAGTACTTGAACGATACGATCTTCATCATACTCTGCGCCTAGATCACTTTTGTTTGAGCTAACAATCTCTATCTGCTTTTTATCTGCTATATGTTTTAGACTTTCTATGGTTTTCTGAATTGTATTTCTAATGTTATACTTCTTGATGTTTAACTGTGTACGTCCCTTTGAAAGTTTTTCAAAATCCAAAATATTATGGATCAACCTAGAAAGTCTGTCACTATCCTGAAGCATGTTTTTTAGAAACTGCGTCTTTATTTCTGATGGCATGTCATCGTCATCATCCATTAGCAATTCTGTTGCTGCTCTAATACCTGTTATGGGTGTTTTTAACTCATGAGCAACGGTGTCTAAGAATTCGTCTTTCTGTTTGTCTTTTTCAATAAGTTCTTCATTGGCATTCTTAAGCTGATTGGTAAGCTTTGTGAGTTCGTTAGATTTTTCTCTAAGCAGTTTATTCCTTGCAATTGTTTCTTTAGATTCTTCAAGTATTTTTAAGACCTCAACCAAGCTTACTTCATCTTCTTTTACAACGCTGGAAATTAATATTTTAGCAGAAGCACTACCTATACTTCCTGTTAGTAATTTTTCAGAAAAATTAATTAACCTAGCATCTGCCATTTGAGTGTCTAGTGGCAAATCGTATTTTCTAAAAAATAAGTTTAAGGCACGATCAGTTCTAGTATCCCCTAAAAACTTGACCAAAACCTTTTTTATGTCTGCCACATAGGCTTCACCTTTCCAAACTAAAGCTCCATCTTGCAAATCTGCATAGTTTTTACTGTCCACATACATTTCTGCATAGTTACGCTCTCTATAATTTCCTTTTTTGATCACAGAAAATGTCATATAACAGAACAGATTTACCAGCATACTCCAGAAAAAAGCGTGAGCTGGTGGACTTAAAAAATCTATTCCGAACAATGCATGGGGTTTTAAGAAATCAATGCCTGCAAAACCATATTGTACCAAATCATCCGAACCATTTAAGGCATGAATTGAAAAAGGCAAAATCAAAGTGTAAAAAACCACAGCAATTCCTGCGAATATTCCGATTATAGTTGCATTGGAAGAGCCTCTATTCCAAAACAGACCAATAAAGAAAGAAGGTGCTAACTGCGATATAATTACAAATGCCATTAAACCAATGGAATACAAAGACAATTCAAAAGAAAAATTAACATAAAATGCATAAGCAATAATGATGATTGAGAAAATGGAAATACGTCTTATGTTTTTAATGTATTTGGCATTTCGCTCAGGACGGCTTTTTATAAAATAATCCAAAAAACCATATGGAATGATCAAATTATTACTCACCATAGTTGATAGTGCCAGAGTTGCTACAACAACCATGGAAATTACAGCGGAAAACCCACCTAAAAAAACCAATACCGAAAGAAATGTATTGCCATTTTGCAAAGGCAATAATAAGGCATAATATTCTGCTTGCTCAGTATTACCAATCGTTAAATTACCTGCCCACGCAATAAAAATGACAAAAACATTAAATAGAAGGAGGTATAACGGAAACATCCAAATTGCATTCTTCAGATGTTTTTCCCTAACATTTTCAACAACCGAAACCTGAAATTGTCTAGGTAATAAAAATATTGCCATAAAAGACAACATGATGGTATACAGCCAATTAAACCCACCTTCAAAACCATTGATTGTTGTTAATGATCTAAAATTACCTGCAGTAGACATTTTAGTATAAATATCTTCGGTACCATCAAATAAAACATAAGTAACATATATACCAACAAACAGAAAGAAAACAAGTTTTAAGATGGATTCAAAAGCTACAGACATTACAATGCCTTTGTGTTTTTCTGAAGCATCTGTAGTTTGCGTGCCAAAAAAGGTTGCAAATACAGCTAATAGTAAGGCAATATAAAACGTTGAATCGTCATAAACTGAAGTTGAAACATAACTGGTTTCGTCCGATAAAATTTGAAATGTCTCTGAAACGGCTTTTAACTGCAGTGAAATGTATGGCACAATTGCCATAAGGCAAACAATTGTTACCAATGCACCTAAAAATCGGTGATTGCCATAACGCAATGAAATAAAATCTGCAATAGAACTAATCTTGTGCTGCTTAGAAATTCTTACAATCTTTCTCATTAG
>JAGQZO010000098.1:9391-22334 GCA_020435515.1 Winogradskyella sp.
CCATAATAGGTCCATGCCGTACAATACACAGCTAGAGACAAGGTGTAAACTACAGAATTATTTACCCATTTACTTTTGGAATTTTTCTCTGCTACATAAGCAATAAAAAACAAAGCAGCTAGATAAACAATTATGATGAAAAATAAAACGTAATTACTCATAATGACGCTTTAAAACGAAATAAGACACCAATATCACAACCAGCCATATAGAAAATATTGAAAAATAAAATGTTGGAATACCAAACACATGACCATCACTATTAAAAATTAATAAAAATGGCAAATTCAGTACAACTAAAGCTGTGATGGAAAGTATAATTAATTTCTGCTCGTGTCTTTTTTTCATGGGTAACTAAAATACAAAAAACAGTGTTGCAAACGCAACACTGTTTTTACTAACTAATAAAACTCGTCAATTAATGACTTTGCGCTTCACCAGCACCTGATGGTATTCTGATGTTCTCTACTATTTCCTGTACATGCTGTGGTGGTGCAGGAGTCATACGAGATACTACAACCGAAACTACAACATTAACAAGCATAGCAATGGTACCAAAACCTTCTGGTGATGTACCGAACCACCATTCGCTTGCTGGTTTCGGATCCATTACTCCAATCAATCCTGTCTTATACACAATCATATAATACAGCATTAAAACTATACCTACAATCATACCAGCCACAGCTCCTTGTCTATTCATACGTTTGTCAAAGATTCCCAATATAATTGCTGGGAAGAATGATGCTGCTGCCAACCCAAAAGCCAATGCAACTACAGCTGCCACAAAGCCTGGTGGATAAATTCCAAAAAGACCCGCTATGATAATCGCTACTAAAATTGCAATACGTGCTGCCCATAGTTCGCCTTTTTCAGAAATATCTGGTTTGATTTGTTTTTTTATTAAATCGTGAGAAATAGATGTTGAAATAACAAGTAATAATCCTGCTGCTGTTGATAAAGCCGCGGCAAGACCACCTGCTGCCACTAGTGCAATAACCCAGTTTGGTAACTTCGCAATTTCAGGATTGGCTAATACCATAATATCTCTATCTACGTATAGTTCATTTTCACCTTCAGCAGCATTAGAAATTGTACGCTCACCATAAGCCCCTCTATCTTCGTTATAGATAGGTTTTTTACCAACTATAGTCCCACCTGCAACATACTGTATTTTTCCATCACCGTTTTTATCTGTCCATGCTATCAATCCTGTATCTTCCCAATTTTTAAACCATTGAGGAATGTCTTTATATTCTGTATTACTAACAGTTTCAATGAGATTGGTTCTGGCAAATACTGCAATTGCTGGTGCAGTAGTATAAAGAATGGCTATAAACAATAAGGCTAAACCTGCAGACTTACGAGCATCTTTCACTTTAGGTACCGTAAAGAAACGTACAATTACATGAGGTAAACCAGCTGTACCAACCATTAACGCTAATGTAATGGCAAATACATCCCAAGTGGACTTTGTTCCACTCGTATACTCATTAAAGCCTAATTGTGTGTGCAGTTTATCTAATTTATCTAAAAGAAATTCTCCACCTTCAACAGTACCACCCATTCCTAACTGTGGAATGATATTTCCTGTCATTTGCAAAGAAATAAAGAACGCTGGTACCATAAAGGCAAAAATCAACACACAATATTGTGCTACTTGTGTATAGGTAATGCCTTTCATACCACCTAAGAAAGCAAATACTAATACAATTGCCATACCAATAACTACACCCAAATTAATATCTACTTGCAAAAACTGTGAAAACACAATACCTACACCACGCATCTGACCAGCAACATAAGTAAATGATACAATTAAAGCACAGATTACGGCTACTGTTCTCGCTGTATTAGAATAATAACGATCACCTATAAAATCAGGTACCGTGAATTTTCCAAATTTCCTAAGATAAGGTGCTAAAAGTAATGCTAGTAATACATAGCCTCCTGTCCAACCCATAAGGAAAACAGACCCATCATAACCCATAAAGGAGATTAATCCTGCCATAGAGATAAATGACGCTGCACTCATCCAATCGGCAGCAGTTGCCATACCATTTGCAAGCGGAGACACGCCTCCTCCAGCAACATAAAATTCTTTTGTTGAGCCAGCTCTAGCCCAAATTGCAATTCCGAAATATAGTGCGAACGTTACGCCTACTAATATCCATGTCCAAGTTTGTACACTCATAATTTTTATTTTTTTGGTTATTAGTTAAGACTACTCGTCGTAACCATATTTTTTATCTAGTTTATTCATTATTCTAACGTAAACGAAAATGAGAATTACGAATACGTATATCGATCCTTGCTGAGCAAACCAGAAGCCAAGCTTAAACCCACCAAGTTTTATTTCGTTTAAAGCATCTTTAAACAGAATACCACAACCATAGGACACAAGGAACCAAATGACTAAAAGTATTGAAAGGTATTTTACGTTTTCCTTCCAATATGCCGATGCATTTTTTTGTTTTTCTGACATAATTGAATGATTTATAGGAATATATGTGTTTGAATCGTGAAAACATTTCTATTTTCAGCACCTGTAAAGCCACTTTTACCTGTTAAATACTCTGCGGTAATCTTAGCAAAATGACCGTTTATAAAATAGTTAAGCCCTACACCAAATTCGTTAGCATTGTTAGGGGTAAAATCTAAAGACTGCGTATTATATTTTACGTAAGGCATTAGCTTGGCATTTTGAAACAAAAGACCAACTTGCCCATGAACAATTGAGCCGGAAGAAGGCACTAAACCACCACCTGGAGCACCTGCTGTATCACCATACTTGTAATTATAGTAGGCACCTAAAGCACTTATAGCCAAATTATCATTTAAAGGTGCATCATAAAAAACATCAAAAGCAGTATGGAACACATTCTCTCTAGTATCTAGATCGTTAACTGCTAAAGCATCTGGATGATAATGGAAACCAGCACCAATGCTAAGCACTTTCTTCTTTCCTAAGTAAGTACCAACAAAATATGGCAACTTATCAGATTCTTTATCAAATATGTCGTATTTAAAATAACCTGCATAGTTCCATGTTCCTGTCCCTACACTATTATCTACTTGAAATGTAGGTGTAGCCCCTAGTTGACCAATATTATTCCTAGCATTATTTGCAGAAACACGATACCCGAATTTTCCTAGAGAACCTTTAGCATATATACCTAAATGACGAGCAAATTGATCGCTAGTTGTAATATTAGACCATGGAAATAATCTAGCATCAGATACAGAAGCTCCACCTTGACCACCAGGATTATCTAGTGTCATCATGTTCAAGGTACTTTGATTTGTTAATCTTGAAATTCCGTTCCAATAGTGCAAACCAGAGCCTACATATAATTTATCTGGTACTACTGCAAACTCCGCCCACGCATCATGCAAAAACAGTAAACTACTTTGGTTATTCTGCTGAGTATTTGGATTGGCAGTAAGATTGTTTGCACCTAAACTATTCAATCCAAAATGGGTTAATATTAAAAACCTAGGAGATATTTGGGCATATGCCAAAATTCTTGACCTTCTAATAGAAAACTTAGGGCCTTTTTGTTCTGATCCACCCTGAAGCCACATTTGATGCCATGTAATAAATCTCAAGTATTTACTACCGTCTTCATTTAGTTTAATTTGTAGCGGCTTGTAAGAATGATCGGGTTCAGCATCTTCTTGCTGCCCCCAAGACGCAATAGGTATAAAAGCTATTGCCAAAAGAAATAATAATAGACTTGTTTTTTTCATAAAGATTAGTTGTTTAGTTAGTTAAACATTGGTTTTGTGTGCACTACTAAACTCTAAAAAACAATCTCTAAAAAAAAAGTTAATATATATTTTTGGTAACTACATATATCTAATCACGAAAACGCTCCCATTTTATGAGCATAAACTTATCACCGAGTTCGGTTACTAATGCACCTGCTCCTAACAGGTTTTTAGCATTGGAGAAGAACAAAGATAGCTCTTGGGAATTAAGGATTTTATAGGTAGGATGATAGCTTGAATTATAAGGCCGTTTAATATTATACTTCTTTACCCAGTTCATAATACTAACGTGAGAGACTCCAAGGATGCGTTCAATTTCACGATAGGTTAAGCCTTCTAAATACAATTGTAAAGCTTTATTTACGTAATAATCATCAATCTTTTTACCAAGCTTGTTTACAGTAAAATAATAGCTGCAAGATTTACACCTATACCGTTGCCTGTCATTTACAATTCCACTTTTTACATAGCTATCAGAACCACAATTAGGACAAAGATCAATTTTCATATATATTAATTTAGCATAAATATATCAATTTAGCAATATATATACAATTTAAACCTAAATATTTTGATAATTACTAATTATGACTATTAATATTTTAAGGAATCAGCATCTTTTTTAACCAATAATTATACATATAACAAAACCCTGAAAGATTAGATTTTTCAAGGTTTGCTTTATTGTAGAAACTTATTTTTAGCTTGACTTTGGATTGAAATAAGAATGCTCTTCTTCTGTTAAAATTCTAGAATGAATAATAAATCGTAATCCTAAAGGAATTTCTAGCGAGAAACTTGCTCCTCTTCCTTCAGTTATATCTATAGTAAGGTGTGTATGTTTCCAGTACTCAAATTGATCTTGGTTCATATAAAACGGAACACCTTCTACTTCTCCTAGAAAAATGTCACTCTCATCCAAGTACATATCATCTTTTTCAAAAATCATAGGTGCTGAACCATCACAACAACCTCCACTTTGATGAAAAATTAACTCTCCATGCTTTTCTTTTAATTGCCTGACGACTTTTTTTGCATTTTCTGTAATCTCTACGCGTTTCATGACTTTAATATATTAAAAAAGGCTGAATCCCTAACCATTCAGCCTTTACGAGCTATTAATCAAATGTTTCTAAAAGAAACCTAATTTGTTCTTATCATAAGAGATTAACATGTTTTTAGTTTGTCTGTAATGGCTCATCATCATTTGATGCGTTTCTCTACCAAAACCAGACTTCTTATATCCACCAAATGGTGCATGCGCTGGATAGGCATGGTAGCAATTCACCCAAACACGACCGGCTTTAATAGCACGTGGTATTTGATACAACTGATGTGCATCTCGTGTCCAAACTCCTGCTCCAAGTCCATAAAGTGTATCGTTAGCAATCTCTAATGCTTCTGCTTCATCTTTAAACTTAGTCACACATACAACTGGTCCAAAGATTTCTTCCTGAAACACTCGCATTTTGTTATGACCTTCTAAAATCGTTGGCTGAATAAAGAATCCGTTTGCCAAGTCTCCTTCTTTGTTAGCATCTCCTCCACAAAGCACTTTAGCTCCTTCATCCATACCTATTTTAATGTAAGACTGAATTTTTTCGTATTGGTCATTAGAGGCTTGCGCTCCTACCATACAACTCGTATCATATGGACTGTTTTGCACAATAGCTTTTGTACGTTCAACGACGCGCTCCATAAATTTATCATAAATATCCTCCTGAACTAAAATACGAGAAGGACAAGTACATACTTCACCTTGATTAAAAGCAAATAACACAGCTCCTTCAATAGCTTTATCTAAGAACGCATCATCTTCATCCATTACAGAATTGAAGAAAATATTTGGTGACTTACCACCTAATTCCATAGTTACAGGATTTAAGTTCTTAGACGCATACTGCATAATTAACTGTCCTGTTGTCGTTTCTCCTGTAAAAGCCACTTTATCTACACGAGAACTCGATGCTAATGGTTTACCAGCTTCTGGTCCAAAACCATGAACCACATTTACAACTCCTGGAGGAAACACATCTGCTATTTTTTCCATTAATAATGTTGCTGATGATGGTGTTTGCTCTGCTGGTTTTAAAACCACACAGTTACCTGTTGCTAAAGCTGGTGGTAATTTCCAAGACAACATTAATAAAGGGAAGTTCCAAGGAATAATTTGACCAACCACACCAAGTGGCTCTTTAATATTCATTGATAAGGTATTGGCATCCAATTCTGTTGCACTACCTTCTTCTGCTCTAATACAAGATGCAAAGTATCTCCAGTGATCTACAGATAATGGTACATCGGCATTTAATGTTTCTCTAATAGGTTTACCATTATCGCAAGTTTCAACTAAAGCAAACTCTTCTAAGTTAGCTTCAATAATATCTGCTACTTTATTTAATAATGTTGCGCGTTCAGTTACCGAAGTATTTCCCCAAGCCTCCTTTGCTGCATTGGCTGCATCTAAGGCTAACTCTACATCTTCTTTTTGTGATCTTGGATATTTTGCAATTAATGACTTGTCTATTGGTGAGGTATTTTCAAAATACTCTCCTCCTATTGGTGCGACAAACTTACCATTGATAAAATTGTCATAGGATGCTTTAAATTGTGGTTTAGAATAACTCATCTTAAATTTAGATTATTTATTAGTTTTTGATTTTTTCAGCCAAAAAATTGACTATTTTTTACTTTTCGTAAAGTTATTTTGTCATATTCTAAAATAATTGAACATATATATCATATTTTTGAACATATCTCTTTTTAAGACATTTTAGCATTTTATTTTCGTATTATTGAGTATGACTTCCTTATTAAATCAACATAGAAGCAATAGAAAACTCACCACTTTGGTTGAGAACAGAACCACGTATAATGCTGAGTATGCCGAGTTGAACATTTATGAAACCCATGCTTATGCTGAAAAAGTGTCGCTGACATTTGGGTTTCCTATTATTGCAAGCATGCTAACCGGAAAGAAAATAATGCATATTGACGGTTTTGAAGCTTTTGATTTTTTTCCTGGTGAATCTGTAGTAATGCCAACCAACAAAGAAATGGTTATTGATTTTCCACTTGCTACGGAAGAAAAACCAACACAATGTTTAGCCTTAGGAATTGATGCTTTTAAGATTGAAGAAGTTGTTCAAAAATTCAATCAAAATGTAGCTATTGAAAACGAAAACAATAATTGGGATTTAGACCATACAGCGTCACATCTTATCAATAATACTGACGTAAACCATCTTATTGAGCGCCTTACTTATACGTTTACAAACAACAATAAATCTAAAGATGTCTTGTTAGATTTAATGATTCAGGAATTGATTGTGAGATTACTTCAAACTAAAGCCAAGTTTCTAATCATTAATGATACCAACAATATCTTTAACGATACACGTATAGGCACAGTCATAAAATTCATCAAAAACAATTTAACTAATAAAGATATTACCGTAGATCAGTTGGCGCAAAAAGCATACATGAGCACTTCTCACTTTCATAAGCAATTTAAAAACACGCTAGGCGTCTCACCTATTGACTATATCAATTCTGAAAAAATTAAATTCGCAAAGAAGCTGATTAAAGAATCTAAAGATGTGAGAATGTCTGAAATCGCTTTTAAATCTGGTTTTAACAATACGAGTTACTTCAACAGACAATTCAAAAAAATGGAAATGATGACACCTGCTCAGTTTAAGTCTTCGATTAGTAAATAATACTTTACCGAACTTTATTGGATATAACAATATTATTTTTTGATATATCAGAGGGTTAACTATATTAGCAATCTATTATATCAAATTAAATGATTAAAAATTTACTGCCTCTAGTTTCTGTTTTTTGCTTTATCAACTTCTCTTACTGTCAAAAAAAAATAGAACCAAGTGTTCATGATATTGCTAAAGCTAAAACCTTAAAATCTACTTTCGACAATGAAGATGACGATGTCGCCATAGAAGAAAGTATAGATTATATATCATTTGATTTTGACACCAAAGAAGACAAAGTCACTGTTCGTCATGATATGAAAGAGAAAATGATAAACATGGATTCCAGAGCTGATATCCAAAAATATTGTTTTTATGATGGGCAATCTGAAATTGAGGAGTTTGAAGTTAATTATAAAAATGATCGAAGTGCAGGTTTCTTTATAAAAGATGAAGCCTACAAAAGCAATGATTTATTTCATAATGATGCAAGGGTAAAATATACACATGTTGATTTTCCTTTAAAAGGGTACCGCTACAATATTTCTATTATTAAATCTTATAAAGACATAAAATATTTTACTAGTCTTTATTTTAATGACGAATATCCTACTGCAAAAAAAATAATCAAAGTAGAAATTCCTGATTGGCTTAATCTTGAACTTAAGGAAATGAACTTTGATGGCTATGATATAAAGAAAACGGTAAAACCCAACGTAAAAAATAACTCTAAAATATATACCTATACTCTAGAAAACGTTTTGGGCATGTATAGAGAAACTAACGTACCTGGACCATCATATATTTATCCACACCTTCTTGTTTTAGCAAAATCCTACACTATTAAAGATAAAACAGAACCAATCTTTGATTCCACTCAAGATCTATACAACTGGTACAACTCTTTAGTTAAAAGCTTAAAAAATGACAACTCTGCAATTAAGTCTAAAGTAGAAGAATTAACAAAAGATGCTATAACCGATGAAGAAAAGATAAAAAATATCTATTACTGGGTACAAGATAACATTAGATATATAGCTTTTGAAGATGGTATTGCAGGCTTTAAACCTGATGAAGCCTCTAACGTATTTGATAAAAGATATGGAGATTGTAAAGGTATGGCTAACCTGATTAAGCAAATGCTTATTGAAGCAGGTTTTGATGCGAGATTGACATGGATCGGAACCAAACGTATTGCTTATGACTACTCAACTCCAAACCTTTCTGTAGACAACCATATGATCTGCTCTTTATTTAAAGACAATGAGATCTTCTTTTTAGATGGTACTGAAAAATTCAATGCCTTTGGTGAGTATGCCAACAGAATTCAAGGAAAACAAGTGATGATAGAAAATCAGGACTCATTCATCCTTAAACATGTCCCTTCAAGTGATTCTGAATTTAATAAAGAGCATTTTACTTACAATCTTAAATTACAAGATGAAACTTTGGTCGGTCATGTTGAAAAAGAATACTATGGAGAAAGCAGATCTCATATATTGTATATCCTAGACCAAATGAAAACCGATAAAAAAGAGGAATTTTTAGAATACTTCTTAAAAGGTGGGAACAGTAACGTTAAGGTTTCTAACATTCAAACATCAGATTTAGCCAACCGAGATTTAAATATTGATATCAATTTTGATATTGAGATTAAAAATGCAGCCTCATCTTTTGATGACTCTGTATATATAGATATTGACATAGATAAGGAACTAAATAATTATAATTTAGATGAGCGACATGTCGATTATATTTTTGACTTTAAAAGGTTTTTAGATTCTACAATAATATTGGAAATTCCTCAAGGTTATACTGTGTCACACCTTCCTGGAAATATCAATATTTCAAGTAACAACTATGATCTTTCTGTAACCTTCAAGACTGAAAACAATAAAATATATTATTCCAAAAACTTTAAAATTATGAATGCTAAAATTGAAACTTCAGATTTTGAAGAATGGAATAACTTCATAGATCAACTCAACACTATTTATCAAGAACAAATCATACTTACTAAAAAATAATTTAATGAAAATCAAAGTATTAAACCTTCTATTTGTACTAACTACTTTATCCTTATTTTCCCAATCTAAAGAAGCTGAAACTGCAAAAGAATTCTTTTGGGGAGCAAAAGACCAATATAAAAACGTTACTGAAATCCCAGAAAAATGGGCTAACGAATCTGCTGTAATACTATATAAGAACGAAAATTATGATTTTCACAAATTTGGTAAAAATGTAACTTACACTACTTCTGTAAGAAAACGAATTAAATTATTAGATAAAGCCGCTGTAGAGGAATTCTCTGAATTTAAATTTCAAAAGAGATTTAGATCCTCTAAAGGACGTTTTACATGGAGGGAAAAAGGGAATAATATTATTGGTGTAAAAATTGTAAAAGCCGATGGTAGCGAAAGAGAAATTGATGTAGAAAATGAAGCTGTAGAAGTAGATGGTGAACATAAACTCGCTATCTCAAACCTAGAAATTGGTGACATCATAGATTATTATTTTTACAAAGTAGAACCTTTTAAGAGTACATATGCTTTTGGTTTTGAACCTGTAGAAACTACTTTGGGTGAAGAATATCCTATCGTTGATTATAAATTATTCTTTGAAACCGAAAATGATTTCTTCATCAACTTTAACTCCTTCAATGGAGCACCAAAGCTAAAGGAAATCCAAACCGAAAAACGTAATATGAGACGCTATGAGCTAATAGCTTCAGATATAGATAAAAATGAATATGAACGTTGGTTTTATCCATTAATAGAACTTCCGTCTTACAAATTTCAAGTATACTTTGCCAGATCTGGAAAATTTGAAGACAGAGCACTTGCTTTCTTGCCAGAAAAAGAGGACATTATTAAAACTTCTGTTTCAAAAGAAGAAGTTTTAGATTTATACGACAGTCGTTTTAAACCCGAAGGTGACATAGGTGACGTTAAAGATTTTTTTAAAGGCAAAGATTTTAAAAGTACTGAGGAAAAAGTAACAGAAGCTTATTATTACATGCGTCATTATTACCTCACACGTTTTGTTGAAGCTATATTTATAGAGAATGCTAAAATAATGTACAATCCATACATGTATTACGGCTATCCTGTATTTATCAAAAATCAAAAAGAGTTTGTTCGTCATTTTACTCAATTTTTAAAACGTGAGAAAATTGATTACGAAATAGTCGTAGCAAAAAAACGCTACGATGGCTCTATCGATGATTTATTAATTGAAAAAAATGTCAATGTCCTAATTAAAGCAAACACTTCACCTAATGTTGTATATGCTGAATTATTTAGCGTTCATACAAACGTTAACGAATTCTCACCACTTCTTGAAGGTACTGATGTTTACTTATTATCACCTACAAAAAATAGAATTGATGTTATAAAAAGGGGACAACTACCTGTATCTACGCATTTAGATAATGAAACTAAAAAAGAAATCACACTAACGCTTACCGATGATTTCTCAGACCTACTAATCAGTTCCACAAACAGCTATAAAGGTCATTCAAAAAGCAATGAATTGTATGAACGTTTGTTATTTAATGATTATGTAAATGAAGATTATGCAAAGTATGAAACTAAAACTTTTATTGATAAAGTAAAAAATAAAAAAGATAAAGCTAGATACAAAAAAGAATTAGATGCTTTGGCCGAAAAACTAAAAACTAAACAAAAAGAACGTTTTGAAAATAGTGCAAAATCAGAATACGGAGTTGAAGAAGTTGAAGACTATAATTATTCTATTCAATCTACTGGAAGATACGGCTTTAATACTTACTTTACATTTACCGAAGATTTTAATGCTAAAAGCTCACTTATTAAAAAAGCTGGGCCTAATTATATAATTGAAATTGGTAAACTCATTGGCGGACAGGTAGAGATTGGAGAAAAAGAACACGAAAGAACAGCTGACATTAATACAGAAAGTGCTAGAAGCTATAATTATGAAATCACGTTTAACATCCCCGAAGGTTATACTGTGGCAGGTTTAGAAAAGTTGAATAAATCCGTAGAAAACGAAACCGGAGCCTTTATCAGCACTGCTAAAATTAAAGAAAATCAACTAATCATTACGACTTCAAAACAGTACAAACATAATTTTGAACCAAATAGTAATTGGAAAAAAATGATTGCATTTCTTGATGAAGCACATCAATTTACCAACGAAAAAATCTTAATAAAAAAGAAATAAGGTTAGTCCTTTTTTAGCTTTTCAAAATAAATTTTTGAAGCAGAAATAACTTTTGGTGCCAATAAAATGGTGGCAATCATCGTTGGAAATGCCATAAAGGCAAATACACCATCAATAAAGTTTATCATAGCTTCAAAAGGCGTAGTTGCCGCAAGGATGATACTCAAAATGTAGAAATAATTATAGTAGTGTTTTTTGTCTGCACCAATTAAAAACGACAAGCATTTTGTACCATAGTACGAATAGCTAAACAAGGACGACACGCTAAAGAAAAATACGCAAATCATTAGCAAATACTGGCCATAAGGCAAGGCTAGCTCAAAAGCCGAAGCCGTTAAACTTACACCATTATCTGAAGTTGTTTCCCATACACCTGTGACCAAAATGGCCAAAGCGGTAAGCGTACATACAATGAGTGTATCTATCACAGGACCTAACATAGCCACCAAACCTTCACGCACAGGCTCATCGGTTTTTGCGGCGCCATGTGCCATTGGTGCTGTGCCTAAACCTGCTTCGTTAGAAAAGGCTCCACGTTTAATACCGTGCAAAATCAACGCTCCCAAAACACCTCCTAAAAACGGTTTGTCTTCAGGAAAATAGTCTGCGGCAAAAGCATCGGTAACAATCAATGATAGATACCTTGGGACTTCTTCAATGTAGATGCCAAGTATAACCATTACCAACACAAAATACAGCACAACCATTGCTGGTACCATTTTAGACGCCCAATTGCTTATGCGCTGTAAGCCACCAAGAATTACAAAACTTGTGACGATAACCAAAACAATGGCAATAATAAAGTTACTGCCAAAGGACACTTCTACTCCATTAGGTATTAATATAATATCGTTAATGGCCTGTTTTAACTGATTGACATTAACCACAGGCAATGCACCCAACATCCCAAACACACTAAATAAAACGGCTAAGAATTTCCAGTGTTTACCAAGCCCTTCTGTAATAAAATACATTGGTCCTCCTTGTATCTCGCCATTGCTATCCTTACCTCTATATAAAATAGCTAAAGTAGATGTAAAGTATTTGGTGCTCATCCCAACAATAGCACTTACCCACATCCAAAACATAGCGCCAGGACCACCAACCGAAATTGCCAAAGCCACTCCAGCTATGTTGCCCATACCAATAGTAGAAGACAATGCCGTGGTCAACGCTTTAAAATGCGAAATCTCACCAGCATCATTAGGATTGTCGTATTTGCCTCTTAAAACGCTAACTGCATGACCCAAATACCGAAA
>JAGQZO010000099.1 GCA_020435515.1 Winogradskyella sp.
ATCGCTTCGATTGGCTTAATCTCCTTATTTAATTATAGTATTTTTCCTTTTATTTTTTCAGCTATTAGTTTATTCAATATCTTGGTTGCATCACAAAAGTCTTTTGCGCAAGCGTTAATGAATTTCTTACCAATTAGAATCCCTATTGAACTATTCATCAATTTAAAAAAAAGGCTTCCAACCTTTATTTTTCGCTACAAACCTTAAAAGGTAAAAAAGTGGTAATCATTTGTCGGCATAGGTAAAGTCTTATAATTATTGCCTCAAATCTGCTGTCTTCTAGGTTGTTTTACTCACGCAATTGCAAAGGGAGGCAGTGGAAGCCTTACTTTTTTATGAAATAACCATGTTAACTTTAATTTCATCAATCAAAGTAATTATTTTGAATTAGTCTTTAAAATTACTTCGCTGCCGACCTTTCTTATTGCAACAAACTAAGTGTATAATCTAAAATAAAATTTTATGAAAGTAAAAAATTATGCTTTGGTTCTGTTGTATTTATTTTTTGGATCTCAAATGGTTTTAGCCCAAGAAAAGACAATCACCGGAACCGTCACAACCGAATCAGATGGAATGCCTTTGCCAGGTGCAAATGTGATTGTAAAAAACACCTCTAGAGGTGTACAATCAGATTTTGACGGAAAGTTTTCCATTCTAGCAACAAAGGGTGATGTATTGGTTGTTTCTTATGTAGGAATGGAAACTGCTGAAATCGTAATTGGAGATGCCAATACTTATGATGTTGCTTTAAAAGATGGAAGCTCCCTCGATGAAGTCGTTGTTGTAGCTTATGGTACCCAGAAGAGAGAGGCTATTGTAGGTTCTGTTGCTGTCGTTAAATCAGAAGTTATAGAAAACCAACAGGTTACTTCACCGCTTAGGGCATTACAAGGTACGGTCGCAGGTATTAATCTTATTACGGCAGGTGGTCAGCCAGGTAATAATCCAAACATTGTTATTAGAGGTTTTGGTAGTTTTAATGGTGCCAACGGCCCCCTTATTGTTATCGATGGAGCTCCATTTACTGGGAATTTAAACACTATTAGTCAAGATCAAATCGAGTCGATTTCTGTGTTAAAAGATGCTTCATCAGCATCACTTTATGGGTCAAGAGCTGCAAATGGTGTTGTTTTAATTACCACAAAGAGAGGTAAACGTAATACTAAAACTAGCGTTAGGGTAAGAACACAATATGGTATTTCAAACCCAGCGGTTGGTATACATGACGTTGTAGGTTCTGAAGACTATTTAAAGTTAATGTGGCGAGCCCTTAGAAATGACAATTTATACAACCAAGGGCAATTACCAGCTGATGCTGCAAGTA
The DNA here is from genome assembly GCA_020435515.1 of Winogradskyella sp. GTDB lineage: Bacteria > Bacteroidota > Bacteroidia > Flavobacteriales > Flavobacteriaceae > Winogradskyella. The sequence goes on from JAGQZO010000099.1 coordinate 1,325, forward strand.
ATGCTACCAATGCTTTAATACCAACTTTAGGGTATAACCCTTACAGTGTTTCTAATCCCATTGGTACGGATGGAAATTTGGTGGGAGGAGCTAGTCTGCTTTGGGAAACCGATTGGCAAGATGTTGTGTTAAGAGAAGATGTGCCAAGAGTAAATCATAATATAAATGTTTCAGGTGGTACCGAAAACACCAACTATTTCTTTTCAGTAGATTATTTAAGTGAAGATGGACCTGTAATTAAGTCGGATTTTGAAAGAATTGCTACAAGAGTTGGTTTAGACAGTCAGGTAAATGATTGGCTAAAACTTGGCATTACCAGTGGGTATTCTAGATCTTACTCTAATAATCCAGATCAAACGTCAGGTAGTACCACACAAGCTATATCATGGATATATAGTGTTAACGGTATTTACCCAATATATGTTAGAGATGCAGATGGTAATCTTATTTTAGATGATAATGGTAATAGAATATACGACCTTGGTAATGGTAATGGAAGACCAGTAGGACAACCAGTAAACTTTAACAGGCCAACAAACCAAGGGGAAAATATTTTAGCGTCTATATTATTAGGAACAGAACAGCGCATTAGAACTAACTTTTTAGGGTCTGCTTATGCTGAAGTAAATTTCTTAAAGAACTTCACATTTAGATCTACACTAAACTATGAAAACTTTGTTTTTGATAGCCACAGTTTTGATGATGATGAGATCGGTGCAGCTTCTGCTGTTGGTGGTAGAGTTAGTAAAGCTCGAAGTGTTACTACAGGTTTAAATGCTATACAAGCACTTAATTATAAGACCACTTTGGCAGATGTACATAATATCTCTTTAGATGCCATTTATGAAGCTAACACAACAACCTCTGATACCTTTAGTGCATCAGCGACAGGTTTTTTACCTGGTCAAGAAGAGTTGGGTAACGGAACAATTGCTGAAACGTTTGGTGGTTTTAGAACAGAAAGACGAATTGTTAGTATGTTAGGCCGTTTGGCTTACAATTATGACAATAAATATTTTATTGAAGGTTCTGTAAGACAAGATAAATCCTCACAATTCAATTCAGACTATAATACTGGTGAATTTTTCTCAGTAGGTGCCTCGTGGAATGTTACAAGTGAAGCTTTTATGGAAAACGCGGATTGGCTGAACAATCTTAAATTAAGAGCATCTTATGGTGAATTAGGAAATATCAATATACCTGGTGGTTTTTTTCCAACAAGCTTCTTATTTGGTGGAGCCAATTTTGGTGGAGTTATAATATCTCCGGTTGAAGGACAACCATCAAACTTACCAGCAGGAACATTGCCAGATCCAGCCCTGCAATGGGAAACATCTACTAACCTAAACTTGGGTATGGATTTTGCCATTTTTGACGGAGCATTAAGCGGAACTGTGGAATACTTCAAAAGACGTAGTGAAGATTTAATTCAGGATATTACTGCAACACCTTCGCCAGGAGTTCCTGTGGTTAGAGCAAATGCTGGTATTATAGAAAACTCTGGTTGGGAGGTAACTTTAAACAGTGATATTTTCAACAAGAAAGATTTTAGTTGGAGTGTAGGTGGTAATTTTTCAGTATTGAAAAATGAAATCATTCAGATATCTCCATTTACGGATAGACAAGTTCAAGGTACAAAGCTTTGGGCACCAGGAAATTCGTTGTTTGAATTTTATATCAGAGAATGGGCAGGTGTAAATCCAGCAAATGGTGATGCACTTTGGTACCAAGATGTACTTGATGCAGAAGGAAATGTAACAGGCAGAACGGTAACTAATGATTACGACCAAGCAACGCGTTACGAAACTGGTAAAGAATCCCTTCCAGATATTCAAGGTGGTTTCAACACGAGTTTAAGATATAAGCAGTTTGATCTTAGCGCATTATTTAATTTTAGTTTAGGTGCATATTTACTAGATACTGATTATTCTGGTTTAGTAAATAATTTTGATGCCATTGGTGCGTCAGCGCATCCAGATAACTTTAATGCGTGGTCTCAGCCAGGAGATGTTACAGATTTTCCAAGGTTAACAACATCAAACAACAACTTCAATTCCCAATCAACAAGATGGTTGTTTAAAAATGATTATTTGCGTCTTAAGAGTATTACAGTTGGATACAACTTACCACAAGATGCTTTAGAAGATATTGGGTTAACCTCGGTGAGGGTTTATTTCCAAGGAGATAATTTGTTAACGTGGCAATCGCATGGTGGTATAGACCCAGAACAAGCATTCAATGGTTTAACTGCTAACCGATCTCCATTACAAAGAACATTTACGTTTGGAACATTAATTCAATTTTAAAAAAATAGTATGATGAAAAATAAGAACAATAAACTTAGAGTATTACTGCCTTTGGTGGTTATGGTCTTGGCAAGTACAATGTTATCTTGCGAAAAAGACTTTGTAGAAGAACCTTCGGACACTACCGGTGTTACTGACGAGTTGATTTTCTCTTCTAGAGAGAACGCCCAGACTTTTGTTAATGGTATTCTATCAAACTATAAAGGACAATATGGAAATGTAGATGCAGGAGGCTTATATGCCATGTATTTTGCTAGGGCTGTAAAAGGAAATGATATCATTCAAGATTTTAATTGGTATACTTTCGATTACGGACATGAAAATAGGGAGCCTAATTTTAGGAGAACCAATTTTACATGGGATTTTAATTATGAGAATATCAACTTTGCAAATACATTAATTTTTGGTGTTAACAATAGTGACGGATTGAGTGAAGAAGACAAGCGAGAATTTGTTGCAAAAGGAAAGTTCTTTAGAGGATTTCATTTGTTTGAACTTGCTTTAGAATTTGCGCCAAATTACAACAATGACAGAAGCTTAGAGAGAATTCCAATCTATACAACTCCAACATCTTTGGAGACAGTAGGAGGAAATCCACCAGCACCAATGAATGAAGTTTATGGGCAGATCATTCAAGATTTGGAAGATGCGGTAGCGGATCTACCAGATATTAGATTAGGAAAAAGCTTTATCAATAAAGCTGTGGCTCAGGCTGTTTTGGCGAGGGTTTATTCCGTAACCCAAGATAATTGGCAAAGAGTTTCCGATTTAGCGAGAAGTGCTTACGGAGGCAATGCAAATCAAGCAGTACAATCTTCAAATTGGGGAGCAGGATTTGGTGATATGCAAGACCAGGAATGGCTTTGGGCTATGTTTCAAAATGGATCTGACGAAACTAATTTTTTCTGGGGACATGCAGCACCAATGTTTGATCATTTAACACTAAGTTATAACGCATCTTATATAGATCCAGAGTTTGCTGCACAGTTTACTTCCACAGATGTTAGAAATACATTTATCGATATCTACGGAGTATCAGCTACTACGCCTTGGAGAGAGTTTGTGTCTACAAAGTATGCCTTTACGTTTGCTTCTGATATACCAATTATAAGAAAGTCTGAAATGGTGCTCTTTGATGCCGAAGCACAGTATCATTTAGGAAATATTCCTGAAGCCAGAAATCTATTGTTTGCATTACAATCTGCAAGAGATCCTAATGCTACAATAACTACTAACTCAGGACAGGCTTTATTAAATGAGATTCTATTAGAACGTAAAAAAGAGTTTTATGGCGAGTTTGGACCACAATGGTTTGATGCGAAACGCTACAATCTTCCAATAAACAGAAATGATATCCATAGAATATCTATAGATGTACCTGCTGATAGTAATCTGTTTTTCCTTAAAATTCCTGAAGACGAAATAGATTTAAATGAAAACTATGCAGGATTCAATAATATTTAATTAAAACCAAATAACATGAAAAAAGTTTTATATACAGCCTTGGTATTGTGTAGTGTCATTTTTGTTGCTTGTAATAACGAAATAGATACAGATACAACAAGTGTTTCAGATTATGAATTTATAAGTTTTCAAGATGATGTTTTGAATTTTGAATTAAACCAAAGTGGTATGTCAACCAGAACCATAACGGTTTATAATTCCAAAAAATCACCTTCTGACAAAACCTATAATTTAGAGGTGTTACCTTTAGAGTTTAATGGTGACCAGGGTACAACAATCAGTTCTGATTTTTATAATGTACCAAGTTCTGTCACTATTCCAGCTAATGCATCATCAGCTCAGTTTGATGTTACAATTACTGATAATGGTTTTGGAAGTGGGGACCGATTGGTATTAGGATTTGCTGATGATAATTCAGCTTTAAATCCACATCCATTGCGCATGGACATCGTTATTGTTTGTCCAGTGAATGAGCTTATTTTAGATATTACTTTTGATAACTATGCGGAAGAAACCAGTTGGGAATTATATACAGATGTTACCACAACTCCAACGCTAATAGCATCAGGTAGTGGTTACGGAGACTTAGACGACCAATCTATACAAGAACGTCTATGCATAGATAATGGTGATTTTGGTTTTGTTATTTATGATGCCTATTCAGATGGGATTTGCTGTAGTTTTGGGCAAGGAAGTTATTCACTAACAGTAAATGGGGAAGTGATACAACAAGGAGGCGCATTTGGTGCTAATGAAGTAACAACATTTTCTTTACCATAGATAAGTTGTTGTATGCTCTAACTAAATCAAAAAAAGACCCTTTTTATAAAAAGGGTCTTTTTGTTTTTTTCGTCAAACTATTTTTTAAGACTCAGCAGTAGTAACATTTTTTTTATGATTGAAGACTCCACTAAAGAGTAACATTATCATACCTGTTGTAACTGATAGGTCGGCAACATTAAAAATTCCTGTTTTAAAAACTCCGCCTAAGTCTATAAAAAAGAAATCAGTGACTTTACCAAATACAATTCTGTCAAAAACATTGGCAATACCACCTCCAATAATGCAGCAAAATGCAATAAGGCTTAAGCGATCTAATTCTTTGGTCTTTATGATATAGTAAATGACGTAACCTAAAACTATGGTAGGTAAAATCAATAAAAAAATGGTTCTCAAAGTGGGATTCATATCGCTACCCATACCAAGAAAAGCTCCTTTGTTATAGACATTGGTAAGAATAAATTTATCACCAATTAATTCTATAACTTCTCTTAGTTCAATATTTGTCCTAACAATAACCTTTGTAATTTGATCTATAGCAATATTAAAAGCTATGAGGAGTACAATAAAAATGTTTCTATTCAAAACAGAAGATGTTAAGCGTTAGTTTCAAAAGTAGCTGAAGATGTTTCTGCTTCTCTGTTAATTTTCTTTACTAATCCTTGTAAAACCTTACCAGGTCCAACCTCTGTAAAGTGTGTAGCACCATCAGCAATCATTTGTTGTACAGACTGTGTCCAACGTACAGGCGCAGTTAATTGAGAGATTAAATTAGCTTTTATTTCATTTTCATCTGTAACGGCAGAAGCTGTTACATTTTGATAAATAGGGCAATTAGGCTTGCTAAAAGTTGTGTTTTCAATCGCGGCTGCTAGTTCTTCTCTTGCAGGCTCCATCATTGGTGAGTGAAAAGCACCACCAACTGGTAAAACCAAAGCACGTTTGGCACCTTCTTCTTTTAGTGCTTCACAAGCTTTATTTACAGCTTCAATTTCACCTGAAATAACTAATTGACCAGGGCAGTTGTAATTGGCAGCAACCACAACTCCTTCTATATTTTCACATACGTTTTCTACAATATCATCATTTAAACCTAAAACGGCTGCCATTGTACTTGGCTGTAATTCACAGGCTTTTTGCATAGCTTGGGCACGTTGAGATACCAATTTTAAACCATCTTCAAAGGTTAATGCACCAGCAGCAACCAATGCAGAAAATTCGCCAAGCGAATGACCAGCCACCATATTTGGTTTAAAACTTTCGCCTAAGGTTTTTGCTAAAATTACTGAGTGTAAAAAAATAGCTGGTTGTGTAACCTTGGTTTGCTTTAGGTCTTCATCTGAGCCTTCAAACATGATATCAGTAATGGAAAAACCAAGTATATCGTTAGCTTTTTCAAAAAGTTCTTGTGCTAAAGGTGAATTTTCATATAGGTCTAAACCCATTCCTGAAAACTGAGCACCTTGACCTGGAAATACATATGCATTCATGTGACTAAATTTAGTGCTGTAAAAATAGGAATTTAATTCATATTGTAACTTACAGTTCTATTAAAGGATGTCAATAAAGAAGTATAGTTTTAAAACAATCATTCTTCAGCTTCAACCCTTATAAATACACCAAGTGCATTATCTACATTTAGATGAAGTTTTAAAGTATCGGAGGAAATACTAATGATTTTTGCTAAATCAGATGATATTTTAGAATTATATAATCTTATTTGTGATGAGAAAATCTTAAAAGGTACTCTTGGTGTATAATACCCATCAACTTTTTTGTTAAAATAAAGATTATCATAAAAATAAAGATAAGTTGAATCTATGAGCTTTTCTAGCTTAGGATCGCCTGCAATTAGCTTCCAAGTTCCAAATAGATTTTTTTCTTTAAAAGTTTCATACTCTGTTGTTTCAATTTCTGTAATTGGTTCATCAGCCAATGTACTTTCAATTTGATTATCAACATTTTGGCTTTCTCTACCTTTATCATTTGACTTACAGCCTTGATTGAGAAAAATAAAAAATAGAATTAGAGAATAACAACGCATTTTATTTCTTTAAGTAAGTTATAAAAGAAAATGCATACTTATGTTCTTCATCAGCATCATGGGTAGTTTTAGAAATCTCTTTCCATTTGTTTAAGTCCACTTCTGGGAAAAAGGTATCTGCACCTTTAAAAGTAGCGTGTACTCGTGTTAGTTCTAATTTGTCTGCTAGATTAATGGACTGCTTGTAGATTTCTCCTCCACCAATAATAAACGGTTGATTGTCTTTTCTGGCAGCATCCAAGGCATCTTCAAGATTATTCACAACAATAACACCATCAGGTGCTTTATAGTTGTTTTGTCTCGTAATGACAATATGTGTGCGGTTTGGTAATGGTTTTGGGAAACTTTCAAAGGTTTTACGTCCCATAATAATATGATGACCAGAGGTTAATTTTTTAAAACGCTTTAGGTCATCGCTTAGATGCCAAATAAGATCATTGTTCTTGCCGATAGCATTATCTTCACCAGCAGCTACAATGATAGTTAATTCATTGGAGTTTTTTTTTTCTTCAGAGGTATTTGTCTTAGCTTCATTGTAGGCTTGCGATTGTGCCATCTTCTTTTCCTCTTTCAAAAACCCTTCCTTTAATTTATCAATACGTTTTTGTTGCTGGTTTACTAGTTTATCTAACTGTTGTTTTTCCCAGTCCTTACCCATAAATTTATTGGTGATAAATACGTTTATAAAATGGTAAACAAACAAAAATAGCCAGAAAAGAATGGCGTAAACAAACCAATTAATGCCAGCAATAGTAAAATCTTTACCAATACCAAGAACAGTATTTGCCAGAATTAAGAAAACAGCGCCAATAAGAAAAACCACAAAATGAATGTATAAACGCTTTTTTTGCCTAATTCGTTTTTGGGCATTTTCAATGAGTTCTAATTGGTCTTTATCTATTGTAGAAACTTGTTTTTTCTTTCCGAACATAATCCAAAAATTATCCTATAAAGATACTTCTTTTTCACTAAAACGTTGTAGGCAATTTATTATAACCTGTTTTTGTCGTTTTCGAAAACGATGTCGTTGATTATCAAGTGTTAAGAAGTAATTTTGTATGTTGTAAATCTTTTAAAATTTACATTAAAAAATTAGATAGTTTATCAAAAAGTAAAGCATATTTTATCAAAATGATAATTCTTTCATTTAAAGTCAGTTAAACTATAATTTCTGCTTTTTTCTTTTATACTTTTGACCCATTATTTAAAACTATAATTATGGCAATTAAAAAGCAGTATTTAAAAAGTAAGCCAGTTTGTAAGGTAACATTTTCTGTTCCTGCAGAGGAGGCAAAAAGTGTAGCGGTTGTTGGAAGCTTTAACGAGTGGAATACTGAAGCTACAGAATTAAGCAAGTTAAAGAATGGTACTTTTAAAGGTACTATTGATTTAGAGAGTGATAACTCTTATGAGTTTAGATATGTCATTGATGGCACTTACGTAAATGACGATCAAGCAGATTCTTATGTTTGGAATGAATTTGCAGGTGCTGAAAACGGTGTATTGAACCTATAATCATTTATAAGGTTATTAAAGCAAAAAAAGAAGGCGTTTCAAATCAATGAAACGCTTTTTTTTATACAGCCACAGTCCCTTTAATATGCGGATGAGGATTATAATCTACAAGTGTAAAATCTTCGAACTTAAAATCGAAAATGTCCTTAACTTCTGGATTAAGAATCATTTTTGGTAAAGGTCTAATGTCTCTAGATAGTTGTAATTCTAATTGCTCGAGGTGATTGTTGTAAATATGAGCATCACCAAAAGTATGAATAAATTCTCCTGGTTGGTAGCCGCAAACTTGAGCCATCATCATAGTAAATAGTGCATAAGATGCAATATTAAAAGGTACGCCTAAAAAGATATCTGCACTACGTTGGTATAATTGACAGGACAACTTCCCTTCAGCTACATAAAACTGAAAAAATGCATGGCATGGAGGTAAAGCAGCTTTACCATTAGCCACGTTTTCTGAAAAAGATTTGGACGTATCTGGCAATACTGAAGGATTCCATGCAGAAACCAACATTCTTCTACTGTTGGGATTGGTTTTTAGTGTTTCTATGACTTCCTTGATTTGGTCAATCTCTTCACTTGCCCAATTACGCCACTGGTGTCCATAAACTGGTCCGAGGTTACCGTTTTCATCTGCCCATTCGTTCCAGATTCTAACTCCGTTTTCGGTTAAATAGTTAATGTTAGTATCCCCTTTTAGAAACCAAAGTAATTCGTAGATGATAGATTTAAGATGTAGTTTTTTGGTTGTGACCATAGGGAATCCTTCACTTAAATCAAAACGCATTTGATAACCAAAAACACTTTTGGTGCCTGTACCTGTTCTATCTCCTTTTTCGTTACCGTTTTCTAAAACGTATTTTACTAAATCGTGGTATTGTTTCATGCTCACTTCCTACGAAAGCAGGAATCTCATTTAATTAAACATATGTCTTAAAGTGATAAGATTTGTATATCAAAATCACAAAAAACGAAAATAAAAAAAAGCTTCAAAATCATTGACTTGAAGCTTCATATAATATAAAAAGTTATTAACTGAAATTATCCAATTATCATTCCTGCAATTGTAGCTGAGATTAAAGAGGCTATTGTACCACCTATCAAGGCTTTCATACCAAATTTAGATAACTGCTTTCTTTGTCCAGGTGCTAATGATCCAATACCGCCAATTTGGATTCCAATAGAGGCAAAGTTAGCAAAGCCACAAAGCATGTAAGTAGCCATAATAACTGACTTCTCGTAGTTAAGATGGGTTGCGTTGGCTACATTTTTTAGATCGGCTAACTGTATGTAGCCTACAAACTCACTTGCCGCTAATTTAATGCCTAAAAGCTGACCCATCATCATCATGTCTTCTTTTGCTACACCTATTAACCACATTAAAGGTGCAAAAACAGTTCCGAGTATGGCTTCTAAAGAAAAGCTTTGATAAGGAGTTTTGGCTGCCATCCATGTATTTAGTGAAGTTACATCACCAACCCAACCAAGAATACCGTTAAGCATAGCAATAAAAGCAACGAATACCAATAGCATTGCGCCAACATTTACGGCTAGTTTAAGACCTTCGGTAGTTCCGTTGGCTATGGCATCTAATATGTTAGCACCAATTTTTTCTTGAGATACTTTAACGTCTGTATTTATCTCTTCTATTTGCGGGAATAGTATTTTAGAAATCACAATAGCACCTGGTGCTGCCATTACAGAAGCAGCCAATAAATGCTTTGCATATACTAATCGTAATTCAGGATCGTCACCACCCAAAAATCCGATGTAAGCCGCCAATACCGCTCCTGCAACGGTTGCCATTCCGCCAACCATTACCAAAAGGATTTCAGACTTATTCATTTTTTCTAAATACGCCTTAATTAACAAGGGTGCTTCGGTTTGTCCTAAAAAAATATTTCCGGCAACACTTAGGCTTTCGGCACCCGAAATCTTTAGAAGTTTAGTCAATAACCAACCAAATGCTTTTACAACTTTTTGAATAATGCCTAGGTAAAACAAAACAGACGTTAGAGCTGAAAAGAATAGGATTGTAGGCAATACCTGAAAAGCGAAAATAAACCCAAATGTATCCATGTCTACTACCAATCCATCGAATAAAAATTCACTTCCAGCTCTGGTAAAATCTAATACACTCACAAATAAGCTGCCAACCCACTCAAAAGTAGTTTTTACAACCCCTACTTTAAGAACACCAATGGCTATGAGCAATTGAAAAGCTAGCCCAATTCCTACAGTCTTCCAATTTATAGCTTTACGATTACTGCTGAATAGAAAAGCAATAACAATTAGAGTGAACATGCCTAAAACACCTCTCCATAAGCTATTAAATGAAAAACCTTGACTGGGTTTTATGGTGTTTTCTGTGTTTTCGGCTATTGTAATAGGAGTATTGGCGAAACTTTCAGTTTCAAGAGATGTAAAACTGTATGTTGTTAGTTTTTCTGTAAAAACTAATGTGGAATCTGTGAGTTCACGAACCTTGTATTTTCTAATAGTGTCTTTTGGTATGTTGTAATAAAAAACTAAAAGCTTATTTTGAAATGTGTAATGTCCAGAAGCTTTTAGGCTGTCTTTGCTTAGTAATTTGTAGTTAAAATCTCCATCTTTAAATTTTAAAACATCCGAATTTGAAATGGATAAAGACTCGCCTGTTTGTGAATTTTCTATAGCAGTGAATTGCCATGTTTTTTCTAGCTCTTGTGCTGTAATTGATGAAACTCCAATAAAAATAGCGATAAGAGCTTTGAAAAAATGATTCATCTGTAGATATTTTTTATTAATGGTCAGACGTAATGCCTAGTATAT
>JAGQZO010000100.1:0-1287 GCA_020435515.1 Winogradskyella sp.
TAAGGCTTAGTGTTTGGCGTCATTGCCGTTAGTGTGCTATCGTAATAAGCCCCTGCTGTCTTGTACACATTTCGATCAAAATACATATTCCCTACAGTCTCATAGTTGAGCGCTCTTAGGTACTTATCGGATGTTATTTTTCGCAACGATTTATTATAGTAAGCTTCTGCTAAACTGTCTGATGCTTTATTACGATGAAACTCGGCAATCCGGAAATAAATTTTGTCTAAAAAAGGTCTATTTTCTCTATTTTCCTCTAGTTCCGTTAGATATTCCAAGAACTCTACCTCATCACCTACAGTTTCATCAAAATTATAGGATTTTTCAAGGTGCGCATTTATGTAAAATGCTCTAGGGACTTGTCTGTGCATGTCTATAATAGCGTCAAACTCCATATTAGCACTATCTTTTTCTTTGAATTCATTATAGAGTTGTCCTCTTATGAAATGAAAACGTGCCTTTTCGCTCTTTACTTTGGTGTTTTCTGCTGCAATGCCAAGCAAAGGTATAGCGCTATCCTTTGCCTTAATATTAATATAAGCTTGTGCCAAAGTAGCGGTTGCATCTGCCAAATCTTGCCCTTCTATCTCTTCTTCTTCAAGTAAACGTTTTAATTTTTTTATGGCTCCTTCATTGTTATCTAAACGCATGTTAGATTTTTCGCGCCAAATCTTTACCTGATTAATCTTATCGCTTGTAGGATATTTGTTTAGAATATTATTGAAAGCCGCAAGTGCTGGCACAAAACGTTGATCGTAATACCGTGCTTTTCCTAATAATAAATAAGCTTCGTCAATTTGAGGATTCTTCTCTTTGCCATCAATATTCATCCCGTGCTTTTGAATGGCTTTTATGGCCTTTTCTTCAGCGCGTTCAAAATCTGCATTTTTGGATTCGCCAGGCAAAAATATATCATCATTGACCTGCATGCGCTCTACCGGAAGTAATTCCCAAAAATTTTCGGTATAGGCATCATTAACAGCAAGTTTGCCTCTTTCTAAGGAAATATTTCCGTTATACAGAATGTTATATTCAGTGCCTAAAGCATGGAAATTTCTGTTAATGAAGGTGTCTTTTTTCCGTGAGCAACTCTGAATGACAATCGCAACTGAAAAAAGATATAATATGTATGTAATCTTAAGTTTCAACCTTGGTTCTATTTTAATATATAGATAACTAAACTGTAGCGGTTTTAGTGTGCTAAGTGGTAAAAATAAGCATCTTTTTGAATTTTTGATGTTATTAAACTGTTTTTCGAGAACAGACTAAGTCTTAGCAAACAAAAAA
>JAGQZO010000100.1:1398-7262 GCA_020435515.1 Winogradskyella sp.
GCTTCGAGCTCTCTAAGAGTTGTAGGGTTGGTTTCTAAATCCTTAACTATATTTCCTTTTTCTAAAACCACGATGCGCTCACAAACATCTGTAACGTGCATTAAATCGTGACTAGAAACCAAAATAGTAACGCCTTGTTTCTGGGCTAAATCTTTTAGAATTTGCTTTAAACGTATCTGAGTTGTAGGGTCTAAATTGGCAAAAGGTTCGTCTAAAATGATAATTTCTGGATTTCCTATAAGTGCAGCGACTATACCAGCTTTCTTTTGGTTTCCTTTACTCAAATCGCGAAGGTATTTTTTCTTTCCTATGATTTCTCCATTGAAAAAATCTTCAAACTGTGAGGTTAAAGCATCAACATCTGCCTTGTTTTGTCCACGTAAGTCGCCTATAAAATAGAAATATTCCTCTGGTGTAAGGTAGCCAATTAAAAAGCTCTCGTCAATAAATGCCGAAGTAAACGGTTTCCAATCTTCGCTCTTATCTACCACAACTTCATTACTCGTAATGCTTCCTGTTGTGGGCTTTATTAAGTCTAGTAACAAACTGAAGTAGGTTGTTTTTCCTGCTCCATTATTACCCACTAAACCAAAACTTTGTCCTTTAGGAATGGTTAATTCTTCTATATTTAAAACAGTAGTTCCGTTATATGCTTTTGAAAGGTCTTTAGTATATATCATGATGTAAAATCTTTATTTTAATTGTCTTGACTAAAAGCGTCAATCATTTTATATTTTGAATCCAAATAACGCTGAGTGATGGATTTCATGAGTTTTTTGTGAAATAGTATGCCGGCAACACCTAATAAAATGAGCAGTGCAATACCAGCTTCAAAACCGACTAACCAGTTCATTAATGCGAAAATGCCCATTGGAAGAATCATTAATGGCAAACCGATAATCCATTGTACAGCTCCCGTGCCTTGATAATTAAAAGCTGCACGTTGATTAAGGTCTATTTTCTTTCTATTGAACGAGCCTCCATACAGCATGACGTGTGAGTTAACGCCAACATTGTATATTGCAGCTGCGAAATGGGCAATTAGTATTTTCCAGCCAAAATAGACATAAGGTATGCTCAACACAAACATAATACCTACGCTCAGTATCATTAAAACAAACTTAGATCTTAAATATTGCTCATATTTAATGTTCTGACTCATCAACATTTTGTAGTATCCACTGTCCCAAGCCGGAATAAACTGCCCAAAGTTTATTAAGAAGATTCCTGTAACAAAAATCCCAATGAAAGGGAACAGCCAAACCACATCTCTGTACATTGGTTGTGGGTAAAAGAACAAACCATAAAGTAGTCCAATAACCATTATAAATACTGATGATTTTGTACGTTTATTGCGCCAAATTAATTTAAGATCTAATTGCATAAACGGTGCAATATCGCCAAAGCGCTTGGTCCAAGACAAATCTGTGGCTTTGACTTCTGAAACCTTAGATTTTAATCCACTATCTAAGAATAACTTATCTCTTAATATTTTAAAATTAAAAGCATAGCACAACAACAATAATGCTATTGGGATTACGATTAAAATTGGATTGTTGGAAATTTCCATAAAAGCATTACCTACCAAGGAAGTCATGGAGACAATACCAAAATATTCCAATCCGTAAAGCACGCCAACCGTTGCCAATATTGGTAAAAGTGGCAGGTCGGTTTTAGATGACAACGCTTCTATTATAAAGTTTAAGAAGTTAATAACCAGCACTACAACAATTAAAGCAAGCATCCATGGTAAAATCTGAGAGGTTTCATAACCGTCTCTAATAAGCATTATACTAAATGGAACAATGGCAAAAAGTGGCAAAAAGTTAAAAAACGAAAATGCCGATTTACCTAGTACAAAGTGCACAATGGTTGAGCGTTTTATTGGTAAAGTTAGTAATGGTTTCACACTCATTACAGGTAACTTTTGTAGAAAGAAACGCATCATTAGATCGGCAAGAAGCCAATAGAATAAAAATCCGTTAGCAATAACGAATGGGTCTTCATCTGGATAGGCTTTCTTTAAGATAAAAAGCAATCCAAAACCTAAACCTAAGAATATAACAATAAAGTAAAGCGCAAAAAAGACAAGAAGAATATTTAATGCCATACTCTTTTGCCAATATGACGAACGGAAATATTGTTTCCATTCGAGACTGAGAAAGTGTTTTATCATAAGCTTTGGTTAGTTTTTTCTATTAGTAAACTTAAACGTTAATTTGTTACAAACAAATTTAACTTTGCAGATTTGCTTCCTTATTTTTGCCAAAAACCATAGCCAATGTCACAATTTCATAGTCTTACTATAAAATCTATAGATAAAATTACAGCGCATTCTGTAGCAATATCTTTTGAAGTTCCCAATAACTTAAAAGAGACGTTTTCTTTTAAAGCTGGACAATATATCACCCTAAAAACCACAATCAATGGAGATGAGGTGCGCAGAGATTACTCTATTTGCGCTTCTAAAAACAGTGGAGATCTTACCGTAGCCGTAAAAGCTGTTGATGGCGGTACATTTTCAGTTTATGCCAACACACAGCTAAAAGCGGGAGATACATTGGAAGTTGCAGAACCTAACGGTCGTTTTGTATTTGAATCCAACGAAGCCAAAACCAGAACCATTGCTGCTTTTGCTGCTGGTAGTGGTATTACACCTGTTTTAAGCATTGCTAAAACACTTTTAGAAGAAGAACCTTTTAGTAATTTTATATTGGTTTACGGAAACAAGTCTTCTAAAGACACTATGTTTTTTAAGGATTTATTAGATATGCAGGCCCAATATGGCAACCGTCTTCATGTGCATTTTATTTATAGCCAATCGCGCGAAGACAATGCGCTTTTAGGACGAATAGAAAAAAGCACGGTTAACCTTATGGTTAAAAACAAATACCAAGGTGTAAACATTGAAGCTTTTTACTTGTGTGGACCAGAAGCCATGATTCACACTGTAAAGGATACTTTAATTGAAAATGGCATTAAGGAAAAGGCTATCTTCTTTGAGCTATTTACAGCACCTACAAACTCAGAAGAAGAAAACACTGTTGAAAATTTAACAGGAAACACCAAGATAAAAGTCTTGGTAGACGACGAAGAATTTGAGTTTGAAATGTCAAAGGAACAAACCATACTCGAAGCCACTTTAAAACAAGATATTGACGCTCCTTACTCTTGCCAGGGTGGTATTTGCAGTAGCTGTATTGCGCGCTTAACTGAAGGTGAAGCTAAGATGAGACAAAATAATATTTTAACAGATAGCGAAGTTACACAAGGATTAGTGTTAACCTGTCAAGCGCATCCTACTTCTTCAACTATTGTTGTAGATTATGATGATGTTTAGGTTAGATGCTTAGATTTTTAGACAAATTAGACTATTAGATTCCTGCTTTTGCAGGAATGATAGACCTTACTTTTAAAACAACAGTTTCAACAGAAATACTTCTTGCAGCGTTTTCGTAACTTTCAGGGTATTTATTACCGTAAATCGAAGTTGGAATTTTAGGGTATTGGTTTCTATCTGCTATGAGTTGAAAATCTTCAGGTTGGTTAAAGGGCACAAAACCAGCAAAAGGATGTGTTACTCCCCAAATCGTAATGACTTTTACACCAAACATCGCTGCTAAATGGCCATTGCCAGAATCCATAGCGAGCATCAATTCTAAATTTGAAATTAACGCCAATTCATCTTCGAAATTTAGCTTACCTGCAACTGAAATAACGTTGCTGTGTTTGGTTTCAAAAGCATTTAGAGTTTCTGTTTCTTGTTCTCCACCTCCAAATAATACAATCTCATAGTCTTTAGACAGTTCAGAAATAACCGCTTCCATTTTTTCTAGAGGATACATTTTACTTTTATGCGCAGCAAAAGGTGCAATGCCAATAAGCATTTTGTCTTTGCTTATGCCTAAATCTAAGACTGGTTTTGGTAACATCTTTGGTTTTGGAAAATCTGGTTGAGATAAATCTATTGGAAACCCTAGTTCTTTAAAAACATCGCCATAGCGATGGTGTGTGGTTTTTAATGGCGCATACCATTTGCCTGAAACTAGTGCTTTCTTCTCTGCTCTACCTTTGTCTATTTGAACCACCTTTTTTCCGAAAAAAAATAGCTTCAAAATTTTACTTCGTAAAACGTTATGAAGATCGGCAACCATATCAAACCCTAACTTTCTAAGTGCTTTAGATAGTTTATAAAGTCCACAGAAACCTTTATGCTTGCCTTTAAGGTCAGCAACATATACCTCAACATTTGGGATGTCTTCAAAAATAGGTTTAAAAAATTCTCTGGTTACTACCGTTACTTTTACCTTTGGATGCTGTGAGGTTAATGCACGCAATACAGGAACTGTCATAGCAACGTCTCCCATGGCTGAAAATCTGATGACGAGTATGTGTTTGGTTTGAGACATTAATTTCAGAATAGAGAAATCCTGAAACAACACTTCGACAAGCTCAGTGTGACAGTTCAGGATGACAATTTATTTTTGACCTCTTAAAACAGGATTAAGCTCATCATCATTGTACATTTTCATTTGTTTGTAAACTTTCATGTACTTATGTCCGTTGGCTATGTCTGTCAATAAATCATCAATTGCTGTGCTAAGATCTTTACGTTGCTCTAGTAAAACATCTAATTTCTTTTGGCAAGCCGCTTTGTGAGCTTCGGTAGCATCCTCTCTCACTGTTTCTAAATGCATGTGATAGATTTTTAATGCCAAAATAGAAAGTCTGTCTATAGCCCAAGCAGGACTTTCAGAATTTATTTTAGCATCTGCCTTTACGGCAACATCTTTGTATTTATCCAAGAAGTAGCTATCTATATATTCAACCGTATCGGTTCTGTCTTGGTTAGACGCATCAATCATTCGTTTTAGCTTTAAAGCTGCTACAGGATCTATGTTGGGATCTCTAATAATGTCTTCGTAAGCCCATTGTACAGTATCTATCCAACATTTTCTGTATAATAAATGTGCGATAAGATCTTCATTTTCATCGTACTTATTTGTGAAGGGTTGGTCTACAGTGTTTAAAACCTTGTAGGTTTTAATTACATCTTGAAATATACTATTGGCTTTATCTGAAAACATACTCAATTATATTAGTTTGAATATGCAAATATACTTTGAATTATTAACTTAGCCACTGAACAAAAACGTCCTTAGATGCAGATTCACAATCTTTCTAAAAACCCTTCGGTTTTAAATACCTTCATTTCTGAAATTAGAGACAAAGACATTCAAAAAGACAGTATGCGTTTTAGACGAAATATTGAGCGTATTGGTGAGATTTTAGGTTACGAATTAAGCAAATCACTTTATTTTGAAGCCCATACCACCAAAACACCTTTGGGTAATCACGATACTGCTTTATACAAAAACGATATTGTATTGTGTTCTATTCTAAGGGCAGGAGTTCCTCTACACAATGGTTTATTGAATTACTTTGATGCTGCCGAAAATGCTTTTATTTCAGCCTACAGACATCACAAGCACAACCCAGAAAGTTTTGAAATTATTGTTGAATATTTAGCGTGTCCGAGTCTAGAGGGCAAGTCTTTGATTCTTGCCGACCCTATGTTGGCCACAGGACAGTCTATGGTAGCAACATACGAAGCGCTTAAACCTTTTGGAACGCCTAAAGATGTTCACTTGGTAAGTGTTATTGGCGCTCAAGAAGGTGTAGATTTTATTTCAAATCATTTTGAAAAAAATGCACACTTATGGATTGCAGATATTGATGATACACTAAACGAAAAAGGCTAAATTGTACCTGGTTTAGATGACGCGGGTGATCTGGCATTTGGGAATAAATTACAGCCGTAAACTTATAACAGGAGCTATAATTAATAATGAGATAAAACCTTC
>JAGQZO010000101.1:0-429 GCA_020435515.1 Winogradskyella sp.
TTTAGATACACATATTCAACATACTTGTTGATATCGCTTAAATCATAACTTTTTATGGTGAAGGTCTTTCCGTTTTCAAGATGAATAGATGCTTTGTCGAAAAATGGTGCACCGATAACATATTGATTTGAGCCTGGCGTTACAGGATAAAAGCCCATTGAGCTCAATACGTACCAAGCGCTCATTTGTCCGCAGTCTTCGTTACCCGAAACACCATCAGGATCATTTTTATAGAGTTCGGTTAAAATTTGATGAACTTTCTCTTGGGTTTTGTGCGGTTTGTTAACAAAATTGTAGAGATATGCCATATGGTGGCTAGGCTCATTACCGTGTGCATATTGGCCAATTAACCCAGTGATGTCTGCTTGGTCTCTTCCGGAAGTTTCTACTTTGGCAGAAAACAACTCATCGAGTTGGGCTTCCAAAGCG